>NZ_MPRL01000008.1:0-75852 GCF_002020875.1 Solemya pervernicosa gill symbiont
GGGCGCCGTAGGCATAAACGGTCGCGTTAAGTATTTGCCGCTTGCTTGGGCTTGGATGCCCAAAACATGCTTCCGCAAAAATAGCGACTCCCCGAAGTAGCGGTTGGAATATCCGTGTAGCCAACAAAGCTCAAATCAGTTGGCACAGCATTAAAAAACAGCTCAAAAGGTGGTTATCACAGTGCTTCTACGAGCGTCACGGAGAAGCTAACTACAGAGGGATCAAGCCGAGAATCATGATTGAGCCTCTGCTATCAGAAGATCAGGGGGAGTTGCGTGACTACAAACTCTACTTCTGCAATGGTAAATATCTCGGTGCACACGTCGATTTTAACCGTTTCAGTGATCACCAATACCGAATCTACGATGTCGCGTGGAATGAGTTCGAAAAGGAGGATCCCAATATCGTACGAAATCTTCCATTATGTCCCAGACCCGAAAAGTTGGATGAAATGATCGAGATCGGCCTCAAGTTGTCTCAGGGTTTCCCCTATGTACGTGTCGATCTCTACTATCCTCAGGGTCAAATCTTTTCCGGGGAGTCGCTATTTTTGCGGAAGCTTGTTTTGGGCATCCAAGCCCAAGCAAGCGGCAAATACTTAACGCGACCGTTTATGCCTACGGCGCCCCTAACCGCCTTCGCTTCGCTATCCATAGCGGTCAGCGTCGGTGAGCTGACTTTCACCCCCGGCAACGGCCTGGCACGATACGACCCTATCGAAAGTGACTTCTACCTCGGTGCCCCCTTCAATGTACTCCCCTACCTCAACACCCCCTACTACGAACCACACTGGACACCGACTTCTCGCTAAGATGGGACACGCGCCGAACCAGAATCGTGATTCATGTCCATAGCAGGGTTAGCAACAATCTTGCGCCCACAAAAAAGCCCGCCAAAAGGCGGGCTTTTTTTCAGATCAGATTAGCGCCTGGCTTAGAGGCCAACCTTCTCCTTGATTGCATCTACTACGGCATCGCTTGAAGTAGCAACAACTTCCATCAGCATGCCTTCGTTCTTGTAGAAACCGGCCAGAGGTGCGGTCTTCTCGTTGTAGACGTCGAGACGGTTAGAGATCGCCTCTTCGGTCTCGTCATCACGCTGTACAACCGGACCACCACACTTGTCACACTTGCCCTCTTCCTTGGTGGGGTTCGATTTAACGTTGTAGATCGCGCCACAATCGGTGCAGGTACGACGGGTGGTGAGACGATCGAGGATTACATCACGAGGAACCTCAAGGCTTACAACAGCGTCAAGCTTCTCGCCGATCTCTTCCAGCAGAACCTTCAGCTGCTCAGCCTGGGGAATGGTGCGGGGGAAACCGTCGAGCAGGTAACCGGCCTTGCAGTCGTCCTCACGCAGACGATCCTTCATGATGTTCATGATCAGCTCGTCAGGAACCAGATCACCTGCGTCCATGAACGCCTTGGCCTGCTTACCCAGGTCGCTGCCAGCCTTAACTGCAGCACGCAGGATGTCGCCAGTAGAGATCTGTACTGAGCCGTCGATCGCGGTCAGCAGCTTGGCAACGGTGCCCTTACCTGCGCCTGGGGCGCCCAAAAGGATCAGTTTCATGGATATTTCCTCTAGTTAGTGGTTGAAAAATGGAATTCTTCGCCCGCAACATCCGGGCTTTGGAGCGCAAAGATTACTCGAAATATCAGATTTGTCTAATATTTTGTCTCTATAACGACCGAAAACCGCCTAATGGCGGCCAAATCTACCGGAGCAGCTCAATATCTGCTGCCATTAGTCGGGTTGGGCGGTGTAAAACGGGGTATCATCTCCCCGCCCGGCATGATCGTCGGCAGTCACTATAACGATCCAGACCCCCTATATTTATGGCACCCAATCACGCCCCGACAAATAACGCTCAGCAGATCCTCAGTACTGTCTTCGGCTACGAGCAGTTCCGTCCCCACCAGCAGGAGATCATTCAACACCTGATTGCGGGGGGTGATGGGCTGGTGCTGATGCCTACCGGTGGCGGTAAGTCGCTCTGCTTTCAGATTCCGGCGTTGGTGCGCAGTGGCGTTGGCATTGTCATCTCACCACTGATCGCTCTGATGCAGGATCAGGTCGATGCGCTACGCCAGAACGGTGTACGCGCCGCCTATCTCAACTCCTCACTCGCAGCCGATGAGGTGCGTGCCGTCGAGCAGGCGCTGATTAACGGTGAACTCGACATGCTCTATATCGCTCCTGAGCGATTGATGATGGGACGCATGCTCGATCTACTGACACGGGTGGAGCTGGCGCTGTTTGCGATTGATGAGGCGCACTGCGTCTCACAGTGGGGCCACGACTTCCGCCCGGAATATCGCCAGCTCTCGATTCTGCATGAACGCTTCCCTGAGGTGCCACGGGTTGCGCTCACCGCTACCGCCGACACACCGACCCGTAAAGAGATCGTCGAGCGGCTGGGGCTTGCAGGGGCTCGACAATTCGTTAGCGGCTTCGACCGCCCCAACATCCGTTATCGCATCACCGAAAACAACGGCAACGCCCGTGACCGGCTGCTGCGCTTTATTCGGAATGAACACGAAGGTGATGCCGGAATCGTCTACTGCCTGTCACGCAAACGCGTCGACCAGATTGCCGAGTGGTTGGAGGGCAAGGGGCTGACCGCCCTCCCTTACCACGCCGGCATGCCAGCCGAGGATCGCCGCGCCAATCAGGAACGTTTCCTGCGAGACGAAGGGGTGATTATTGTCGCCACCATCGCCTTCGGCATGGGCATCGACAAACCCGACGTGCGTTTTGTCGCCCACCTCAATCTTCCCAAGAGCCTCGAGGCCTACTATCAGGAGACGGGGCGCGCCGGTCGTGATGGGCTGCCCGCCAACGCCTGGATGAGTTATGGACTGCAAGATGTCATCACCCTGCGCCAGATGCAGGAGGGCTCCGAGGCCAGTGAAAATCACAAACGTAGCGAGCGGGCCAAGCTCGATGCAATGCTCGGTTTCAGCGAACTGACCAGCTGCCGACGTCAGGCGCTACTGCGCTACTTCGGTGACCAGCTTGATGAGCCGTGCGGCAACTGCGATACCTGCCTCGAACCGCCCGAGACCTGGGAGGCAACGGTAGCGGCACAGAAGGCGCTCTCATGCGTACATCGCACCGGGCAGCGCTTCGGTGTTAACTACCTGATCGATGTACTGACCGGTTCCGATCACGAACGTATCAAACAGTTCAGTCACGACCAGATCTCCACCTATGGGATCGGCCGTGAGCTCGACAAAAACGGTTGGCGTAACCTCTATCGCCAGCTGATTGCGCGTGGACTACTAGCCGTCGATATTGAGGGACACGGCGGACTACACCTCACCGAGGCGAGCCGTCCCGTACTGCGCGGTGACGAACTACTGATGCTGCGAAAGGCGAGCAAGGCCTCGAAACGAAAATCGAGTGGCCGCAAAACGAGTCACTTCAAGGGCGAGTCGGAGCGGCTCTGGGATGCACTACGGGAGTGTCGTCGTGAGCAGGCCGCAGAACAGGGTGTCGCCGCCTATATGATTTTCCACGACGCCACACTCATGGAGATGGTGGAGAACCGCCCCGAGACCCTTGAACAGCTCGGGCGAATTTCTGGCATCGGCGAACGCAAACTCGACGCCTACGGCGAGGCCTTTCTTCAGGTGCTCAAGGGGCACGACGAAGAGGGCGAATCGAAAACAGTCAGCCGTTACGAGGAGACACTACAGCTGTTTCTACTGGGGATGGACGTATCCGCCATCGCAACGCGCATGGCGATCAAACCCGACACCATCTACAGTCATCTCGCCAAGGCGATTGAGGCGGGTGCTGCCGAACTCTCTGAGGTGGTCTCTCTCAAACCGGGAGAGATCCAGTCGATCATCTACGCCTTTGAACAGAGCGACAGCAGCCAACTAAAACCGGTATTTGAGATGCTGGGTGGTCTCTACGACTACGGGATATTGCGTTGTGTGAAGGCGGCCAGACTAGCCAGCTAGGTACTCTTTTGAAAGACGGTATAGGCGTTGCGACCACGCTGCTTAGCCGCGTACATCGCACTATCGGCACCCTTAATGAGCGCCTCAATCGAGTCTGCGTCACGCGGATAGATGGCCACGCCTACGCTCCCCGAGATTTCAACCTCATGTTCTTGCAGCAGTGTAAATGGCAACGCCAGCTGCTCCAGCACACGTTCGACGACCTGCACTGTACTCTCTTCACTCTCTACCTCTGGCAGGATCACGGTGAACTCATCACCGCCCATACGCGCCACTGTATCGGCCTCGCGAATACAGAGTTCCAGGCGCCGCGCCACCTGCTCGAGCAGCTCATCACCGGCATTATGACCATAGTTGTCATTAACCCACTTAAAGCGGTCAAGATCGATAAAGAGCAGTGCCAACTGATGCTGCTCACGGTGTGAGACCTTGATCGCCTGCGAGAGGCGATCAAAAAAGAGGTTGCGATTAGGCAGTCCGGTCAGTCCATCAAAGTTGGCACGGCGAACCATCACCGCCTCGATCTCACGTCGCTCCGTTACATCCTGAACCGTACCCTCCAGCTTGATCGGGCTCCCCTGGCTATCGAGATAGAGCTCTCCCTCCAGCTCAACAATCTTCTCTTCGCCACCATCAGCCATCAGGCGCAGCTCCAACTCACCGACCTCACCCTTACTGATGGCGTGGGCACGAAGACCACTCATATAGGGCGATCATCAGGGTGGAGTCGCTCCAGCAAACAATCACGCCCACCGGGAAGGCCCGTGATACCGAAGATACGGTAGAGTTCATCAGAGCCACTGAAGCGATCGTTGACCAGGTCCCACTCCCAGCTACCGAGTCGTGCGATACGCTGCGCATTAGCCAGACTCCGCTCTTTATACTTGAGCACCGAATTGGCACGACTCAAATCCTCGGTACGCTCCGCTACCTGCTGCTCAAGTGTCTCACTGTAGTTACGCAGCTCACTATTTTTCTGCTCAATTGCATCAACCATATTGTTAAAGCGCTGCGCCAACAGCCCAACCTCATCGCGGCTATCGATTTCAATGTGGGTATTATCTCCACCCGCTGCGATCTGGTCAGTCCGCTCAGTCAGTCGCACGATTGGTGCCAGTACTCGCCGCGACAGCCCGCTGCCAATAAATGCCACTAACAGGAAGCCCATAAAAGAGAAGAGGAAAAATTGATTAACTAGATTCTGTTCGATCGTGCGAAAGGGTGCCTGAGGGTAGGTCAACATTATCGAACCTTCCATCGAAGGATCGATGGAGTCGAGCGCACGCGCCTCAACAAAGTAATGAGTATCACTAAAACGTATCTCACTCACCTTGTCGCGATCATTAAGTAACAGTTGATACTCGAGGTAGGAGAGCGGTATGGAACGAAGCCGGTTATCACCCCGGTTCAGCGTAGAGGCCATCACGGCACGACGCCTGACCAACGTGATATCAACATCGGTATCGCGACTGATATTACTAATGAGTTGATCGTTGATCACATACCCCACCAACACGATGCCATCAAATGCCCGCGCAGCATGACCATCGGGAAAGCCCGATGAGTAGATAATCAGGTTATTGAGATCCTGAACTACGCTGGTATCGCGCTTGTGATCAAATACGGCGCGGCGCACCAGACGCCATGACATCAGCGACAGACCTTGACGCTCAGGATCGGCTGAGTGGTGACGTACCCGCCCTTTGTGATCGAGCCATATCACCACATCGGCTGAAATCTCCTGACGCAGCTGATCGAGACGCGCAACGGTGCCATCACGGTCAGCCTGCACCTGTAGCGCAAGCAGTCGTTCATCGTGAATAAAACGGTTACTACCGATTCGCCCCATCTCACCGACCACGGAGAAGAAGTTCTCTACCAGTCGAAATGGTATTGTGAAATTGATCGTGCAGAACCTCGCGAAACTGTTTATCAGCGAGCTGCACCATGGTGAAAGCACCGGCAGCAGTCCCGATAAAGACCACCAGCGAGAAGAGCAGAATGATCCTAAAGCGCAGCTGTCGATAAAACGGGATCTTGTTCATTTCACCGCAGCGGTCGTATCTACCCTGATATCGGGATAGTGGCGTTCAAACGCCTCAACCGCCCACTCCAGTGTTCTCTCTTCATGACAGCCACCGTTTTGACACGAGTTGGGGATCTTATCTCCCTTGCTCAGATCGGGTGGAACAACCTTGAAGGCATGACTACGCAGGCTGAAGAAACCGCCGGTTTTGACCATGCGCGGCATATGACAATCGGCACAGCCAACGGCGGTGGTTGGGCAGGGGTAGTGCGTCTCACCACGTTCAGCCACCCAGTGCGACATACTGTCGATATGGCAGGCGGCACACTTGGCAGTGCCATCCTCTTGTGTCGCCTTACCTCGATCCTTGCCATGCGGCTCATGGCAGGCGACGCAGGTCACACCATATTTCGCACTATCAAGGGTCGGACGATTCTCGGGTTTCGCGTGACGATAATCTGTCGAGTGGCACTTCAGGCAGCGCTCCTCCAGCTCACCACGGCCGTCACCCTCGCCTGCATTTTCCATCAATTTACGATGGGCACTGGCGTGTTTGGATTTGCCCCAGTCACTAAACTCCTGGTGACGATTTTTCGCAATACCCGAACCCCACCAGAATTTACCTTTCTTATCACTCTCAGGTGTTGAGGGCTGCATCGCCTGCTCGATATCGCCATCGGGTGAGAAATTAACAGGAAAGTTAAATTTGTTGGCGTGCACCGCCTCACCGGCCGTATTAGTACCGCGATTATGGCACTGCCCACAGACTGAGGCCGAGACACTGCGAATAATGGTGTGATCGAGTGTCTTAGCCGCCTCATCATCTTTATGACAGAAGGCGCAGGTTGCCGAGGCGCTCATATCTGCTCGTTCGACATGGGTGCTGCCCGGTCCATGACACGCCTCACATCCGATACCAAATTCGGAGAATTTGAGTGTTACCGGATCGAAACCGGTGGTGTGACAGCCGTTGCACTTGTAGGACATTGGCGTCTCTTTCCAATCCTTCACCTTGTAGGGAACCCAACGCTTCTGGATGACATACCATTTGGCCGGCAGCAGATAGTATTCGCCATCGATCATTCGCACATAGACCTGCTCCCATTTATTACCGACCACATATTCGATCTCGCTCTTATCGAAAGTGACCACTTTGGGATCTGCGTTGTCGAAATCGGCAAGGATATCCGCATCACTCTTCACGGGTCTGAACATATAGGGGTGGAGTGTGTTGGCCTTCCAGGATGTGTAATTTTCCTGGTGGCACGACTCGCACGACTCGGAGGTGACGTAATGGGGCTCTCCACCCACTTCAAGATGCAGATAGACCGAATATAAGAACATCGCTACAGCCAGTGCAGCGAGGAGAGAGAGGAAGTTTTTGATCATTACTTACCCGAAACGGTTAATTCTCAACATTGAAACTGACCGCTCATCCCCCCAAGAGTGAGCGGTGCGCCACAAGACGCAACCGTGCCTTCGACCATTTCACTATACAATGAACAGGTATTACTAATTAGTAAACTTTTGTGTCCCTATAACAGACAGCTACCCAGTCGCCCCAAACTGGAGCGGATGGGATGATCGGGTTAAAGATACGGCAACAGCGTATCCAGACGTCATATCATCGGCTCATGCAACACATCATCGGCGTCACGACCAAGGCTGCCATCGATGAATTATCGTATCGCCATTAAGGTTTTCTGACTCTTCGAATTCACACACTTCATCGAGTCACGGGACTGAAGGTTCATGCACACCTGAACCTCGGCACCAGGGTGAATCGAAGTCCAATCAATTACTACAGAAAACGGCTGAAATAGATGCAGAAATGCAAATCTTCTACATTTTAGAATAATAATAATTTTCAGCGTGTTAGCCATTTTTTGGCGGACACTGAGCAGCGATTAGTATAGAATCTTAACTCATAATTGAAATAACGATATACAACGATTTCCAACGAGGAGGAAGGTAATGAAAATGATCAACCGATTCATTGCACACGCACTATTTGCACTGACACTGGTGTTTTCTCAATCAGGGGTTGCGTCTGCCGACAAATCAACAGAATCAGCGAAAATCTCCGATGCAATGACGCTCTATGCCCAGGCACTTCCCATGGAAGTCAATTCTCCCAAAAGAGCCGAGCTATTGGATCAATCTGCGGAGATCCTGAAAAAAGTCATCGAGTCGAATCCCCAATCGTTGGACGCTCACCGAAAACTGATGGGGGTCTACCTTCTGAAGCAGGATTATTCCAATGGCATCCGTACCATGCAGGATGCAATCACGCTCTCTCCCGAAGACCCTAAACTGTTTATCACTCTGGCCTTTCTCTACGAGCATTCGGGCTCTTTTGAATATGCCAGTGCAATGCTAGATCAGGCACTAGCCCTTGACCCCAATCACAAGCTGGCGAAGGAGTACAAAATCGCCATTAAGCAAAAGATTGCTCAGCGGAACATGGATCAATTGCATGAAGGCAAGGAGATAGAGGGCAATCCTCATGGGCAGGGCAAATCCCATGGGCAGAGTGATCCTCACGGAAAGAGTGCTGAACTCTCCCCTATCCCCGTTGAAGTAAAAAAGTAGCCGTATATTTGGCTTACAATGACCTGCCATTTTCCCTGAACCCTGTCAGCCTCGGGGTTCAGGGTGCGCTGAAGACGCAACCATGATCGAATCGCGTGACCGTCTGAGAATTTCAGGTTACCTGTTCTTTATCTGAAACCTTTCTATTCCGAGAAGATGTAAAAACATGAAGCCTTTTACAACAGCGATCGCACTTTTTTCGACTGCGCTAATCTGCAGTACGGCCTGGGCAGATGAGTCCGCTCTTGCCCAACGGGTTATCGATCTTGAAAATCGTGTAACAACACTCGAAATGCTCCTTGAAGAGACGAACACCAAAGATCGTTGGAAAGATCCCATTCTTTGGCAAAGAATCAAGAAAGAGATGTCCAGCAACGAGATTCGCAAACTGCTGGGAAAACCCGCTCGAGTAGAGGAGGCGATATTTGTCACCTGGTACTACCATCAAACCTCAAAACTACATAGTTACATCTGGTTTGATGAGGGAAAGGTACTCGGTTGGGAGATCACAGAGTAATTACCTCAGTATTCCTGCCAATTTAATTATCAACTTATCACCAATACTGCATGTGCAGGGAAAAGGGCAGCGACGCCTTTTTAACCACAGCTACCTAATCGGCCATCTTTTTCAAAGATCTATTTGCGCCTTCCACAGCACCCGCATCTAACCCAATCACATCTGCCAGTAGCTAACCGCCGCACCTGATTATTACGTCACAGTCTGCACGATGACTAAGCTATCACTTATATAGAAATAATCCTTGGGGTACTTATCTCCTTCGTAAGGAAAACAATGTAACTTTAGTTAAGCATTATTCCATCACCACTCGATTGGGCCCAATTGATACTCAGGTAGTACCAATTGATGCATCAACATACATCTTATTGTCAGCAACATTTAGCTCATTCACATTCGACCATTGATCACTCGAGAACTCAGGTTAATCTCAATAATTATTCTCACCCGTCTGATTCACTCAAAATAAACCAATGACTTCCTGGGATAGATGCCAATTGCATCAATTTATTTCTGGCGCCAGCCAGCTGGCGACAATCAAGGTGAGACATCAAGCGCTAAGCACTACATTCATTGACAACGGTTGGGCGTGCAGAGAAGTTAATCGATAACAAACCCATCAAATTGCCACTGTTCGGATCACCTCACACTTCAATGATCACTCTCATAGCTCCACCTGTCACCGCTGCTTTCTAGTACAACTTGTTTAGAGATGTAACGATTATCTTTCTCCCATAAAAAAACCCTCCACCCGAAGGTGGAGGGTTTTCTGTCATAACGACAGTACTTCTAGGATGTTACCTGGAACCACCAGTTTTCTTGTAACGTGCCTTGAAGTCGGCCTGACGTTTCTTACGCTCTGCAGCCTTCTTAGGATCCTCTTTACCGAGGAACCACTTGTGAGAATCGTGGTTCAGTACTTCGTCGAGTACCTTAGCCAGGTTCTTAGCAGCCTTCTTGTCAGCGGCAGAACCGTGCATGCCGTGCTCAATCAGCTCACGCAGTTCAGGCACCATCTCGGTGTAGAAGTTCTTACCCAGATCGTAAGTACCTTCCCAGTGAGTGATATCCGGACCCATCATGGACGCGGCCATACGTGCGCGACGACCTTCGTGATGCCAGAGTTCGAACCAGACGAAGTCAAGCTTGTGAGAGAACTTGGGTCCCTTCATCAGCGGCTTGGCAGCCTTCATCAGTTTCACGCCAGGCTTACCGAACTTACGGTTGTACATTTCAACAAGGCCGTCGTACTGGATGTACCAGTTCTCAACCCAACCCTCTTCGTGGCAAGACTGACAAACATCTTTCATGTTGTCGCGACGCTCTTCCCAACCCATGGTGCCTTTAACCCAGCCCTGCTTCTTGGAAACAGGAGGACGGTTGTTCCAGCTCAGGCGATCGCCCACATCATGGGTAACCGGCTGGTTCTTGGTCTCACTCATGTGGCAGGTAGCACAGGTCGGTGCAGCCCAGTAGTCTTCACCCGGGATCCACTTGGAGCTGTCCAGATTCATCTTCTCGCGATTGGCGCGATAGGCGATACCGTGCTTGGACTCGTTGTAGATCTCAATCTGTGGATGGTCAGGACCCATGTGGCACTTACCGCAGTTTTCAGGCTGGCGAGACTGCGCAACGGAGAAACTATGACGGGAGTGACAAGCGGCACAGGTGCCCTTGGAGCCATCTGGGTTGATTCGACCGATACCGGTGTTAGGCCATGTAGCCGGATCTAGTTGACCGTCCTTTAGTACCTTGACGGTAGAACCGTGACACTGCCAGCAACCGTTAACCGCCGCTGCTGAGATACCATCTGGGAATCCAGGGGTAACCATGCCGTTATCGCCTTCGATAACCTCGGCGAGCAGGTTGTCCAGAGAACCCATGATCTTACCCGCTTCAGAGTGATGAGACTTCTGCATCTCTTTCGCTTCATTCTCATGACAGTTTGAGCAGTCCTTAGGAGAAACGATGATGGAGATGTGTTTTTTAACCTTTTTCTCATCGTGGATGAAAGCATCCGGGTCTTTGGCATCAGCCTGGTGACACTCGTAGCAGCCTACGTTGGCACCATAGTGACGACTTGAACCCCACATCTGGACCAGACCGGGATTGTTCTTTTTGTGACACTTAACGCACTCTTTGGTCTCTTGCGACATCTGTTTCGGTGGAGCTTTTACCGCCGCCCAGCTCGCACCCTGCATCATCAGCAGAATGAGCGCCGCGCCGACTATTTTAATGTAGCTAGTCATTGTGTTTCCCCCATATGTGGATTATTGGTGTTAGTTTCCAAGACAGTTACGGCTATCCTCTCTTCCACCTAGCCTGCGCTCTCATTCAGTGCGAAAACATCAACTAGCAACACACCATCGAGACACATTCCCCCGTCTATGCATCAAGTTATAGCAGAGCCATGACCAATAACCACATGAATAAAATGACATCTTCTGCCACTACCTCCAACAGCATCGACAGTACTACTTTGGTGGTACGCCAAGCCCTGCTTTATGACAGCTTACGTCACAAGTCGAGCTGACAGCCCTCGACAATATCAGCCAACAAAATCACTCAGCTTTACCCCTTCTATTGCCGAATCAGCATTAACCGCGCAAATGGAGTATCATTAGCTATCGTAAGTACACCACCCGCTCGGCAAGACCATCACGTTCACCGGGCTCTCCAGATAGGCCCAACATGTCAGAAGAAACCATCAGCTCCTTTGCGCAGCTCGCTCTCGCCACCCCGATACTTAAGGTTATTGAGGAGATCGGCTACGAGACACCTTCCCCTATTCAGGCACAAAGCATCCCCCCACTACTTGATGGCAACGACCTGATAGGCATGGCACAGACCGGCACCGGCAAGACCGCCGCCTTTGCACTGCCACTGCTTAGCCGTATCGACCTATCGAACAAGACACCGCAGCTACTGGTACTGACACCCACTCGCGAGCTGGCCATACAGGTCGCCGAGGCTATTCAGACCTACGCTCGCCACCTGAAGGATTTCCATATCCTGCCAGTCTATGGTGGCCAGGGTATGGATATCCAACTGCGCCAGCTACGGCGTGGCGTACAGGTTGTTGTCGGTACACCCGGACGCGTTCAGGATCACCTTCGTCGCCGCACCCTGGTACTCGACAATCTCACCGGTCTTGTTCTTGACGAGGCTGATGAGATGTTGCGCATGGGCTTTATTGATGATGTCGAGGCGATTCTTGAGCACACACCCGAAACACGTCAGATCGCCCTCTTCTCTGCCACCATGCCGGATCAGATTCGACGCATCGCCAAGAAGTATCTTAAAGAGCCGGTCGAGATCAAGATCAAGGCGAAGACCGCTACCGTATCAACGATCACACAACGCTACTGGCAGGTGAGTGGCACCCACAAACTCGACGCACTGACACGCATACTGGAGGTGGAAGAGTTCGATGCGATGATCATCTTCGTTCGCACCAAGGTCGCCACCACTGAGCTAGCGGAGAAACTTGAGGCACGCGGCTACGCCACCTCACCGCTCAACGGCGATATGAATCAGGCGATGAGAGAGAAGGCCGTTGATCGCCTTAAAAAGGGCTCTCTCGATATCATCGTCGCCACCGATGTTGCTGCACGTGGTCTCGATGTACAGCGCATAAGCCATGTCGTTAACTACGACATCCCCTACGACACCGAGGCCTACATCCATCGTATTGGACGTACCGGACGTGCAGGCCGAAAGGGCGATGCCATTCTCTTCGTTGCACCGCGAGAGCGACGCATGCTGCGCTCCATCGAACGCGCTACCGGACAAGAGATCACCTCGATGCAACTTCCCAGCCGGGACGACATTGCCAGTCGTCGCGTCGATCAGTTCAAACAGACCATCACCGACACCCTCGAATCTCAGGATCTTGGTTTCTTTGAAGAGGTCATTGAGGGGTATCAGAGCGAACATAATATCGGCCTGAGTGAGATCGCAGCTGCGCTCAGCTACCTGGTTCAGAAAGAACGTCCGTTACTACCCAAACTTCAAGATACCAAGCCCGCGAGAGAAGAACGAAGCGACCGTGGCCGTGATTACAAAGAACGCGAGCCCAGACGCAGCCGTGAACGTTCACCTGTGCGCGAACGTGAACTCGAAGAGGGGATGATTCGCTACCGCATCGAAGTGGGTCACAGGCACAAGGTTGAGCCTAAGAATATCGTCGGTGCCATCGCTAATGAGGCGGGTATTGAAAGCCAGTTTATCGGTCAAATCGCCATTCACGACGATTACAGCAATGTCGATCTTCCTGACGGGATGCCCAAAGAGATCTTCAAACACCTGAAGAAGGTTTGGGTCTGTGGCCAGCAGCTACGCATCAGCGCGCCAAGCGAACAGGGTTCAAGCGAAAAACCGAAAGGCTATAAAAAACCAAAAGCCGACAAGGATAGAGGCGGCCACAAGCCACCTAAGAAACAGAGCGGGAAAGGGAAAAAGGATCGCAGCTAAACAAACCGTGACCAATAATAAATCCCGCTATCAGCAGGATTTATTATTCCGGACAGAATAGATCGCCCACTTCTTAAGTCTCCTCACTCAACCCGCCACCTTGCTCGATTCTGGAATCCAATACAGAACTGTTACCTCAGGCTGTACCTGTCTACATAACATGTCGTATCGACCTGCAGTAGACGTATGGTTGAGTTCTTCTCAAACAATGGAGCCCAGTAGCCCCGACTGACTTCAAGCCCCCACATAGGGGTTACTCCGTCGCTCCTCGCCCAACGTGGAACGGGGCCCATGCCCGGGGACAATCGTCACATCATCACCCAGCGGAAACAGTCGGCTTTGAATGCTCTGTATCAATGCGTGTTGATCGCCACCAGGAAGGTCAGATCTACCGATTGAACCTCTAAACAGCACGTCCCCGACAAAGGCCGTCTGCGACGGCTCATGATAGAAGACAACGTGCCCTGGAGAGTGACCAGGAGCGTGAATGACTTGCAGCGGCTCACTGCCAACATTGACCACCTCACCATCCTTGAGCCATCG
Organism: Solemya pervernicosa gill symbiont; assembly: GCF_002020875.1. Lineage (NCBI taxonomy): Bacteria > Pseudomonadati > Pseudomonadota > Gammaproteobacteria > Solemya pervernicosa gill symbiont. Next base: position 14,127 of record NZ_MPRL01000008.1, read on the forward strand.
ATCTGGAGTAAATGGTTCTGTAGATGGCAAACCAAACATCTCCGCCTGCTGCTGAAGGGCGTTGAGTAGCGGCTCATCTCCAATATGGGGACCGGTTATTGCGTTCCCCGTGAGCGCCGATATTTCTGACGCTGCACCGACGTGATCGAGATGACCGTGAGTCAGCAGGATACCCTCCAGCGTCACACCCGCTTGTCCTACGGCCTCCAATAGACGTGTCGCCTCCCCTCCCGGATCGATCAATGCGGCCTTGTTGCTCTGATCACACCAGAGTAGTGAACAGTTTTGCTGAAAGCTGGTGACAGGAATCGAGTGATATCTCAGCACGGCTTAATCCACACTGCGAGCGCCTTGTTGAACCGCTGCTTGGCACGTTCAAGTTCGACTGCAGCCGCAGCCCCCGCCTCACCACCGGCGATATCAGCCAGGCCATTTACCGTTCCCATACACTCCTCATAAAAACGATCGAATGCTTCACGAACCACCTCTGCCGATAGCGACGCACTCTCTTCATTTACAACTTCAGAAATTTCGCCATCAAGCGGTTCAACCATTGCGGCACGCGGCACAATCTTCTGTCGACTATCGCTCTCAAATTCGGCAATCAACGGGCTCACCTTGCGCATTGTGTCGCCTCTAAATTCAAACCGACGACCAATCTCGAGCTGAAAGAATTTTATTTTCATATTGACGATCGCGCGCTGCTGTCAGGCGCCTCAACTAAACCACACATATTATTCTTCACCCTGCTGCTTTCCCTTCTCTCTAACGGCACGTTTGGTATTTTTCTCATCCTCACTAAACAGAAAACGACCGGCCAACACACACCCCTTCATACCGGGCTCACAATTACGCTGCTCCACCCGATCGCACAAACCTTTCACCTCATGCGGACAACCCCAACCACCCATTTCTCGCCCCTCTATTGAAGCCTAACGAACCACATCGATTGTAATTGACCATGTTACAGATTGAGATTCGCCTCAATCACGCAGATAACTGAGACACACGTGCCTGCTACTAACTCTTTATATGTCACACCCTTGACACAATCTCCCCCTACTCTCTGCGATGACAACAAAGACAAAACAGATGAGGTGAAGAGTATGGAAGTTTACACACATAGCACCAGCCACTCTGCGCCAAGCGCAGAAACAATTAGATAGGGGAGTCGCTATTTTTGCGAGAGTTTGTTTTGGGCATCCAAGCCCAAGCAAACAGCAAAAACTTCACGCGACCGTTTATGCCTGCGGCGCCCCACGACTTGCAGAGATGGGGCTGGCTGGCGACTGCGCCTATGAACACGCCCTCTCCCGTGTATACACCTCACTGATCGATGAAAAACGACTGCAGATCGCCGCCTTGTAAGTTGATTTAGCCGTTCATGCCATCACTGCCACAAGATTCCAGCCCCCAACCACTTGACCAGACTTCACTTGCACGCTTTAAGAATTACCTTGGTTATTCAGCACGTTATAAACATACAGTCGAATCAAACCCTAGCCCAGCCAACAGATTGATGAATAAATTTATGGCTAGAAACTTGACAAATAAATTAGCATATCAATAATAACTAATATGCATTAGTTCGCACAGGGGTAGTGCAACCAGTTATCAATGTGCGTGGTGAGTGACTTAGCTTTTTTTACTTAGCTTTATTTTTAAAACCATGATGTAACAAACAAAGAGGATTTAAACCATGATGAAATTCACTAAAGCAGCTGCTCTCGCAGCACTCGTCGGTGTTAGCGCACTCTCTATGTCTTCTGCCAGCGCCTGGTGGACCCCTTGGAACAACAACGGTTGGGGCAACAACAGCCCATGGAACAACGGTTGGGGTAACAACGGTTGGAACAACAACAACGGTTGGGGCAACGGTAACGGTTGGGGCAACGGTAACGGTTGGGGCAACGGTAACGGTTGGGGCAACGGCATGGGCGACATGATGGGCGATTTCGACCTGAGCTTCCGCGGTCGTGGTAACGGTAACGCTTCTGGCAACGGTTATAACGGCTACAACGGTTTCAACAACGGTTACAACGGCTACAACGGTTATGCTCCTTACGGCGCTCCTTACGGCTACGCTCCTTACGGCGCACCCGTAGCACCAGTTGCTCCAGTAGCACCTGCTGCACAGTAAGTCATTACTGTAGCAGGCACAAAAAAGGCGGCACTTGTGCCGCCTTTTTTGTGCCTGCTACCTTCGTAACAAGTTTTTCATTCAGTTCTAACCTCCCATCAGGGCATCGAGCTCACCATCCATCTTCAGCTCGGTCAGCTCGCTAAAGCCACCAATCCAGCGATTATCGATCGCGCTCTGCGGAACGGTCCTGGCATTATCGGTCACCTCGAGCATCTCTTTGAGTCCGGCGCGATCGAGATCGACACGCATCTCATCAAACGCAATATTCCACTTATCAAGCAACATCTTCGCCTTGTCACAGATTGGACAGGTACCGGTGCTGTAGATCTTTACCCTAGCCATAACGTCTCACAACCTCATTTCATACTTTATCAAAGCCCAGATAGTGCCTCTTAACCGAGCAACTAGGCAAATAACGACCGCTTTACATCCGCATGGGCGATGCGTACAAACGGATCAAAACCACTCGCCCGTTTGACCCGACTGGAGCCACTATGGATGACCGTCTACAGGAGCTGCTGCAAGATATTCAGCAGCTTGAGGATCAGCTACTCCTGGAGCTACAGAAGAAAAAAGAGGAGTTTCTCTACGAGGTCGAAGAGAAACGCGTGCTCTTCGACCGTGAGATCCGCAAACAGCACCGCAGACTCTCAACCGGCCTGTTTCGCTACCTGAGCCAGAGCAAACCGAAACATATCAGGGGAGTCGCTATTTTTGCGAGAGTTTGTTTTGGGCATCCAAGCCCAAGCAAACAGCAAAAACTTCACGCGACCGTTTATGCCTACGGCGCCCCGACGCTATCCATGGCGGTCAGCGCCTGACTGCACCACTGGTCTGGCTGATACTGTTTCCCGCGCTGCTAATCGATCTCAGCGTTAGCCTGTTCCACGCCATCTGCTTCCCGCTCTACGGTATACCCAGGGTTCGGAGAAGCGACTATATCGTCATCGACCGTCACTACCTGCGCTATCTCAACATCATTGAACGACTCAACTGCATCTACTGCGGCTACTTCAACGGACTGATCGCCTATATTCGCGAGATTGCCGCGCGGGTTGAACAGCACTGGTGCCCGATCAAGCATGCGCGTCATACTGCCGCCTTTCATAGTCGCTACAGCAACTTTATCGACTATGGTGACGCCAAACAGTTTCGGCAGCGCTATGAGAGCATTAGGGGCTCATTCAGCGACCTGAAACCTGACGACAAATAACCGCCAACCCTCAAGGGCAACAACCACAGCTAAACACCCAGCGTTACGGAACCAATAATGAACGAAGAGAGAGCGAAACATCTCGACGAGACGGTCATCAACGACCTCGTCAAGCTGGCCACACAACGTGCCCCGTTGGATGCCGTCAGCACCCTGAGCGGTGAGACAGCAGAAACCGTTACTGAGGTACTTCAGCGCCTGAAGCCGTCTCTGGCAATCAAGTTGCTCCACCACTTACCGAGCGAATTAACCGATGCGATCACAATCGACCGATCGGACAGCATCGGCGCGCAGTGGGAACTCAATCGCGACTATCCCGAAGATCAAATCGGCCGATTCATGGAGCAATCACTCGCGGTCTACACAGCAGAGACCACCGCTAGTGAGGCGATCGAGAATATCCGCCACATTACTCAAGAGAGCCTTATCACCTACGCCTACGTGGTAGACAGTGAACAGAAACTGATCGGTCTGGTAGTGATGCGCGATCTAATGCTTGCCGAAACCGATGCACCACTCGGCACTATCATGATCGACCAGCCGTTCTATCTAACAACCGACACCTCGATCAGCGATGCGATGGCGGCAACCGTACAGAGACACTATCCCGTCTACCCTGTCTGCAATGAGCTAGGCGTGCTGCAGGGAGAGCTACAGGGCTACGTGCTGTTTGAGGAGCACACCTTTGAGCTGACGGCCCAGAGTGGGCGAATGGTCGGTATCGAAAAGGAGGAGCATCTACACACTCCCTGGCGCAGCAGTCTCAAATCGCGTCATCCCTGGTTACAGTTCAATCTGCTCACAGCATTCCTTGCCGCCTTCGTCGTGGGCTTTTTTGAAGAGACGATCAGTCAGATCGTCATGCTCGCCGTATTTCTTCCGGTTCTGGCCGGACAGGCCGGCAATACCGGCAGCCAATCGCTCGCGATCACCCTGCGTGGACTGACACTCGGCGAATTCAAAGAGAATGCAACGCGAGACGCGCTATTCAAGGAGGGCCTGTTAGGTTTAAGCAACGGCATCCTGGTAGGTGTCACAGCGGGCGCGGCGATGTTTGCCTACGCCATGATCAGTGGTAGCAACGATGGATTGTTGTTGGCCCTGGTGGTCTTTATGGCGATGGTAGGCAGTTGCGTAATCAGCGGCATCACCGGCGTTCTGGTACCCCTCGGACTGGAGAAAATAGGCGCCGATCCCTCCACCGCATCGGCAATCTTTCTCACCAGCATCACCGATGTTGTCAGCCTGGGTCTGTTCCTTGGCTTCGCCACCTTGATCGTTCTCTAGACAAAAAAAGGGGCGCCGATCGGCACCCCCTATTTTCTGACTATCGGAGAGTTACTCTTCGATTTCGTCTACATCTGCCTGACCGCTGAGACGGCGGCGGATATGTGACCACGACATACCAACCGCAAGAATCGCGCACATCACCACCTCGGCCAGGTAGGTCACGGCGCGGATGCTATCGGTCGGAATCCAGCCCCAGTCGACGATCATCCACAGCAGGGTGCCGAAGAAACCGAAGGCGAGAATCAGGCCGATCGGGCCGAGTGAGCGCAGGGTCGCGCGGATATAGATCACCCAGCCAATCAGCAATACAAAACCGACAAAGAGCTTCACCGGCAGCGATTGCGGCAACGCCTCGAGATTGTTCATCACCACCCAGTTGAAGTAGTCGAACCCCTCGGGGTTATAGGTGGTGAAGACCAGAATTGCAGCGAAGATAAAGCGCAGCAGGATGCCCTGCCAGGTTATGGAGCCAACGGCCATGGATACTCCCTCTCTCGGTAGTTATTGTTGAGTTGCAGCGATTCTAAAGTATTGAAGAGGTGAAGCGAAACCGGATATCACCCCTCACTGGCGCAGCTGACCATTCGGCTCACCCGCCGCATCGAGCAGATTGTGATCTGCCAGCCACTGATTGGCATCTACAGCGTCCTGCTCAAACCAGCGTTGCGAGGAGCCGAGCCGGAAGCTATAACCCCAGGCATCCATATCGGCAAACATGCGCGCACGACCAAAACCAGCAATACGATCTGCGAGCAGCACCTGCAGATAACAGACACCGTTCTCCTCATCGTACCCACCACCGGCATCGGTGTGCAGCCCCTGGCGTCGTGACTGATCCATACAGATGTAGTGACACGCCTCATGCAGCGCCGAATGCAGTGGTGTGTCATCTCGCACCAGCAGACGGTTCTCGATCAGCCCCGCCTCCTCATCGCCCCAGAAACTACCAGGGATTTCCTCTTCAGCAGCCACCCCTTCAACCACCATCCCGTAGGGCTTCAGCACCCGCTGTAGGGGTTCCAGCCCCACCTCTCCACAGTTCAGCACATTCATCTCAAACACCTACATTCATTGCCAGTTTGCGATTGATACAAAACAAGGCACCGAGCCGGAACCTCCGCTATGATCGGCGCCGATACTAGCCCAACCTGAGAGTGAACGCATGCCACCGCTGAATATTGAAGAGCGCACCCCCACCCCATCACCGAATGGATTTGCTCTCTTTGCGCTCGGCTTTCGCCCCTTCTTTCTCGCTGCTGGTATTGCGGCCGTGGCACTGCTCGCCGGCTGGCTCCACAGTTACAGCTCTGGCACCCCGCTCTCTAACTATTACGGCTTTGTCGGCTGGCACAGCCACGAGATGCTGTTTGGCTATGTACTGGCAGTGGTGGCTGGTTTCCTGCTCACCGCAGTGCGCAACTGGACCGGTATCGACACCCCATCCGGGACACCGCTGATGCTGCTGTTTCTACTCTGGGCCGCAGGTCGTATCACCCCCCTCTTCTCAGAGCTGATCCCGGCGCCGCTGATTGCCCTCATCGATCTCGCCTTTGTACCGGCACTGGGCGTTGCTGCAGGTACCCCACTGGTCCGCGCGAAACAGAAGAACAACGCTATCTTCCTGTTGATTATCGCCCTGCTGACCATCGCCAACCTGATGATCCATCTCGAGGCGCTCGATATCGCACCGACGGGTAAAAGCGGCATTAACCTGGCCGTCGGCATGATCGTGCTGCTGGTGGCGGTGTTGGGTGGCCGCGTCATCCCCTTCTTCACCGAACGCGGTCTTGGCAACGTTAAGACCCATAGCTGGCCCTGGGTAGAGAAGAGCGCCATCGGTACGCTGCTGCTACTGGTGGTCACCGAACAGCTACTGCCAGATACCGTTGCGGTCGCTCTGGTCGCCATCTTTGCCACCCTGATTCACGCCTTTCGCCTCTACGGCTGGCTACCGCTGCGTACCGCCCGTACACCGCTACTGTGGGTACTCCATATCGCCTACCTCTGGATCGTGATCGGGCTGCTGTTCAAGGCACTGGTGATCTTCGACATAATCCCATCCGTTCTGGCACTGCACGCCCTGACCGTGGGTGGCATCGGCATGATGACGCTCGGCATGATGGCTCGCGTGGCCATTGGCCATACCGGGCGTGAGATGGTCATCGGCCACTCTATCGCCTTCGCCTTTGCACTGGTTGGCATTGCTGCTGTGATTCGCGTGCTACTACCGCTATCGATGATGGATCAATACCCACTGTTGATCACCCTCTCAGGGGTAGCCTGGATCACTGCATTTTCGATCTTTGTGGTGGTCTACCTGCCGATTCTGATCCGCCCCCGCATCGACGGACGCCCCGGCTAATCGCCTCGCACCGAATTCCCCCACAAAAACCTCTGTTGGTCACCGGGTGTCGAGCCGGTAGAATGCTATAAAAATTCAGGGAATTGCTCGATGAACGACTACAAAAAGAACTACAGCCGCCGCGTACTGATTCGTTTGGTGATAATGACGCTACTGGCGCTAGGCATCGTGGCGATCAACCTCGACCTGCTCACCGGCGTCTACTTCCGTAACCAGCTCACCCAGACCGGCATCATCATCAATAGCAGCATCCTGGTGCTGTTCCTGCTCGGCCTTTCCAAGGTGATCTGGATTCTGCTGCGCTATATGCGCGAAGAGTCAGCACTCTCACGTTTCATCTTCAAGCTCGAACAGGATCAACTCGGCAAGCCGGAGAAGGGCGAGAGCACCAATCTGATCAACGACCGCTACCGCACCATTCTAAATCTCGACCGGCAGAACGCGCCGATCAACCACAGCGCGTTGGCCGCCGTGTTACTGGCACAGGAGAGCACCCGCATCAGCTTTCCCAAGTTCATCCACAACATCCTGATCCTGACCGGCGTCTTCGGCACCATCATCTCGCTCTCCATTGCACTGATCGGTGCCTCCGACATGCTCGGTTCACCGCAGGAGATCGGTAACATGGGGCTGATCATCCATGGCATGTCGACCGCCCTCTCGACCACTATCACCGCCATCCTCTGCTATCTCTTCTACGGCTACTTCTACCTCAAGCTCACCGACACCCAGACCCACCTGGTCGGTGGTATCGAGCAGGTCACCACCCTCTACCTGCTGCCACGCTTTAGCCACAGCAGCGACACCCTGCTGCACGACATTGCCGGGCTAGTTAAGAGCCTGCGCACCACTGCCACCATCATGCATACGGCACAGGAGAGCTACAGCGAGGCGGGTAGCCAGTTGCAACAGATGTTCACCAGCATGAACGACCAGACCGGTTCTATCAGTAGCGACATGAAAGAGATCAAACAGCTGTTGCAGGAAGGTTTCCGCCTACCCGCACGAGATGACGCGTAATGGATCAGGGTTTCGTCGATCTTCGGCAGGCTCATAATGACAACAACAGCGTCAGTGAGAACTACTGGCCCTCGCTGACCGACATCATGACCGTGGTGGTGATGATCTTCATGCTCGCCAGCACGGTGCTGATCGTACGCAACTGGGAGCTGATGGCGGAGCTGCGCAATACCATGGAGGCCGAACAGCGAGCGGCATCGATGGCGCGTAATGTTGCCGACGCCAACGCCACCCTTGAGGAGCAGCTTGCCTCCGCCCAGCACCAGCTCTCACTGCTGCGCATGCAGATGATGCAGGCACAGGAGACCGACGCTGAGAAGAGCCGACAGCTCGCCGAACGCGAAGCACAGCAGCTGGCACTCGAATCTCAGCTTGAACAACTTCGTAACCAGCTCAACCAGACCGAGCAACAGCGCTCACTGCTGAGCGATCAGTTGCAGCAGGCCAACAGCCGCTACACCGAACTCAAGGCCGAACACGAAACGCAGCTGGCTCAGCTGAGCAACGCCGAAGAGAAGATCACCGCTCTGGAGCTGAATAACCAAAAGCAGGCCGATGCATTGATCGACCTCAAGCAGCAGCAGCTCTCCTCAACACGTAGCTTTACTTCACTACAGGGTGAGTATGACGACCTGAAAGTGAAGTACGACAAGCTGGTTCGTCCCGCACGTACGCCGGTTGGCAAACATGTGGTCGAGGTCCGCTTCGAGAAGATCTCCGGCAACAAGCGCATCGCCATTCGCGAAGGAGAGGCGGAGTACCGCCAGCTCACCATGGAGCAGCTCAACAATGAGCTCGGTGCTCTCAAGCAGGCGCATCCGGGCATGCTCTATGTGAAGATCGTGATCCCTGACGAGAGCGGCCTCTCTTATAATGAGGCGTGGAACTTTACCAAACAGATCCTGCAGGAATACGACTACTACCATCAGGAGTAACCTGCCAATGGTGAGGTGGCCTCACAGCCGGGTGAAGCCACTTATTCACCTGGGCTGCGGACAAGGTCTATACTTGCCCACCACTGCAGCGCACGGACTGACAGTGATAGACAACGTTTGATCAAGAGCGAACATGGCCACCACTAAACAGAGCAGTGAAGCGCAGAACCTACTCTCCTTTGGGTTTATTTTTGCCATCGCACTCGTCGTTGCCGTTATCTCCATCGGCCTCAATCGCATGAAGCACGTCACCAGCAATATCGAGAAGGTGGTGAACGAGCATAATGTACAGGCCGATCTGTTACGTCTGATGCGCAACGCCTCGCGCGAACGCTCACTGATTCTGCAGAGCATGGTGATGACGCCCGACCCCTTCGAGCGTGACGATCTCTATCTAAAACTGCGCGATCGTGGTGAGGAGTTTCTCAAAATACGAGAGGCACTGGAGCTGCTCGATCACGATGAAACCGAGCTCCAGATCCTTGCCGATGTACGCTCCGGCATCGCTGAGATTGTCACCTTTCAGGATCAGGTACTCGATCTGCTCGCCATTGATCAGTTCCAGTCGGCCGCAGACATCCTGACCCAGCAGGCGATACCAACCCAGAACAAAGTGCTGTGGCACATGGATGACTTTATCCGTCTGCAACAGGCCCACGGCCGCGAAGCCCTGGAAGTCGCACAGAAAGATTTTGACCTCGCCTACCAGCTGATGATCGCACTCGGCATTCTCGCTGCGGTACTCAGTGGTGTCACCGTCAACTACGTGATGCGACGTATCGCCGACATCATGTCCGATCTCAACACCACCGGCGACCAGCTACGCATCTCCAACGACCACCTCAAGGAGGAGATCGATGAGCGTTTCAGAATCGAGAGTGATCTACTCAAGAGCGAACGACGCGAGCGCGCAATTCGCGAGAACATGATCGACAGCGTGATTACCATCAATCGTCACGGCATCATTGAGTCGTGTAACCCAGCGGTGGAGAAGCTACTCGGCTACCGCGTCAAGGAGCTGATTGGTAAGAATGTCCGCATGTTGATGCCCCAACCCGACAGGGACCAGCACGACGGTTATCTAAAAAATTATCTCGATGGCGGTGAGCCGAGCATTATCGGTAAGGGGCGTGAAGTGACTGCACAGCACAAGGATGGCACCACCTTCCCGGTCGATCTGAGTGTGACCGAGATCGAACATGAGGGAGAACACCTCTTCTTCGGTATTCTGCGCGATCTGCGTGAACGCTAAATCCGATTACTTTCCATTCAGATAACGACGGTCATCGAAGCTGGTAACCCACTCTGGCTTGTTCAGCACTAGCGCAGAAATCAGCATTCCGGTCAGCAGCGCCTCTGCAAAGAGCATCATCGGGATAAAGATCAGATACTCCCCACCAATCCGTTCGAAGCTATAGGCTCCACTGAGCGCCAGTACCAGCGTGCTCGAGAGCACTCCAGCAGCAAAGGCGAGCGCGGCGGAGAGATAACCGCAGAAGAGTATGTAGACGAAGAAGTTCTTCGGCAGATATCGGACCGAAAACCTGAGCAGCAGGTGGCTCACCGCAATCGGCACTCCCCCCAGCAGTAGCGCATTGAGCGGCAGCGCCAACCACTGGGCTGCGCCATTGAGAGCGGTACCAACCAACACCAGTGAAATCGACAGCAACGCGTAGCGCCAGCCAAACATCAACACCAACAGCGTTACTCCCAAACAGTGGAACTCGAGCCCTGGCAGAACCCCCGCGCGCATGCTCCAGAGCAACAGCACTGCAACGGTGCTAGCAAGCCATGCATTCCAGAGTCTCAACTCACGTCGCATCTGCCCCCAGTCAGCACCGATCACACTCCATAAAATCAGTACGCCATATATCAACGTGGCCAGCCATAGCCAGCTATGGGGAATCAATTCAGTGGTCAGATTCAATTAGCACCTCGCAACACCACTCAATGCCATAACGTTATAATAGCCTCTCTCCTTTTTGATGATTACGGATACGCATTACCGCCATGGATACTGAACTGACACCTCAACAGCACAAACAGGCGATTGCCAAACTCTTCTCGCGCGTTGCCGATGGCTACGATAGCCCTGCACTACGCTTCTTCCCCTTCTGTGCCGACAAACTGGTCTCCAAGGTTGCACCCAGACCCGGACAGAAGGTGCTCGATGTGGCCACCGGCACCGGGGTTGTCGCCATCTCCATGGCGCAGGCACTGCTTCCAGGCGGTCGCGTTGTGGCAATCGACCTCTCGGAGAAGATGCTCGACCGCACCGCCTTTCATGCACGGAAGATGGGATTGGAAAACATCGATATTTTCGATATGGATGGCGCCAAGCTCGACTTTAAACGCGACTATTTCGATACCATCGCCTGCAGCTACGGCCTCTTCTTTATGCCTGATATCGATGCGGCGCTTCAGGAGTGGAAACGCGTCTGCAAACCGGGTGGCAAGATCATCTTCACCAGCTTTGACGTCAAGGCGTTCGTGCCGCTGCGCGATCTATTTCTCGATGATTTGGAGCGCCTCGGTGCCAAGCTCCCGGAGGGGCGCACCTTTATGGCCGATCAGCTCAACAACGCTGAGCGCTGCAGCGACGCACTCGATCGTAACGGCTTCGAAAAGATTCAGATCGACAATGAACAGCTCGGCTATCACCTCTCGAGTGCTGATGACTGGTGGGAGATCATCTGGAATAGCGGCTACCGCGCTCTGATCGATCTACTCCCCTCCGATCAACTCGGCAATTTCAAGGTAAAACACCTACGCGAGGTCGATAAACTGGTGACCGAAAAGGGAATCTGGCTGCCGGTCGACACCCTGTTCAGTCAGGCAATCAAACCCGCCTAACCCGCATCGGTTGCGTGGATTGCAGCCTATCGATGTGGTTTATCATCACTCACTTCTGAAACGCTCGACAAGGATCCAGCATGCGCGACCGTACTCTCTCCGAGAAGGCACTCGACACCCTGTTTCGTGAGGCACGAAGCTTCAGTAACTGGCTCGATCAACCAGTTAACGACGAGCTGCTGCACAAGCTCTACGATCTACTGAAGATGGGTCCAACCGCCGCTAACAGCTGTCCGGCACGTATTCGCTTTATCAAAAGTAGTGAGGCCAAGCAGCGTCTTAAACCGTGCCTGGCCGAAGGTAATATCGAGAAGAGTATGAGTGCGCCGGTGGTGGCCATTATCGGTATGGATATGACCTTCTATGATCAATTACCAAAACTCTTTCCCCACACCGATGCGCGCAGTTGGTTTGCTGGCAAGCCCGATAAGATTGAGGAGAGCGCCTTCCGCAACTCATCACTGCAGGCGGCCTACCTGATTCTGGCCGCTCGCTCACTCGGGCTCGACTGCGGTCCGATGTCGGGTATCGACTACCCCGCGATGGATGCCGAGTTCTTCCCCGAGGGCACCATCAAGACCAACTTCATCTGCGCCATTGGATATGGAGAGCCTGGCAAGCTGCACCCCCGTCAGCCACGTCTCGACTTCGATGAGGCGGCCAAAATCCTCTAATGGGCAGTTGAAACCCCATTACTTGACTGTTTTTATCAACATAACTATACCACTCCCATAGGCGACCATCACGACGGTTACAGCGGTAACCCCGGCCGCTTGGGAGTGAATCATGAAGAGACGACTCTACCTACTCTTTCCCGACGCCGAATTTGCACGCCGTGGCGTAGCCGCACTCAATCAGGACGGAATTGAGACCCGACGAATCCATACCATTGCCCGCAACGGCGAGTCACTGGAGGGGCTGCCCGGCTCCACCTTTGAGCAGCGCAGCGATCGGCTCCATCAACTAGAGCGCTGGGTCTGGAACGGTAATCTGACCCTCTTTTTCATCATGCTAGCGGGTTTTTTTGTCGCCATCAGTTATGGCGCCGTTGTGGTGGCAACCCTGTTGGTCGTCGCCATGCTGGTAAGCTTTCTGGCAGGCGAGCGCTTCACCCACCTGCCCGATGCCGACTTCCGAGAGGTGCGCGACGCCCTGGCCCACGGTGAGATCATGTTGATGGTCGATATCCCCGAGAGCGAGGTCTATCGCATCGAACACCAGATACATCAGCAGGTGCCTGAAGCACGCTTTGGCGGCGTCAGCTGGCTGCCCGACACCGCCGCCCAGCTCTAGACCGACTATCCGTTTAGACGGTTGTAGGCATCTAGCGCAGCGACCTTATAGGCCTCGGCTAGAGTCGGGTAGTTGAAGACGTTCTCAATAAAGTAGTCGAGCGTACCGCTAAGCAGCATCACTGCCTGGCCGATGTGGATCAGTTCGGTCGCGCCCTCACCCAGGATGTGCACACCAAGTACACGACGGTCTTCACTGCTAAAGAGGATCTTCAGCACACCGTCTTCGAGTCCCATGATCTGTCCACGCGCGGTCTCTCGCAGCCGCGCCAGCCCCACCTCGTAGGGGATCTGCTCCTTGGTCAGCTGCTGTTCAGTACGGCCAATCATGCTGATCTCCGGCACCGCATAGATACCGAAGGGGAAGTCACTACTCTGCTGACAGGCACTCTTGCCAAAGGCGTGACAGGCCGCAATACGTCCCTGCTCCATTGAGGTCGAGGCGAGACTGGGAAAACCGATCACATCACCACCGGCATAGATATGTGGCACTTCGGTCTGGAAAAACTCATTGACCTTGATGCGTCGTCGCGAGTCGGGTTCGATACCGGCGTTGTGCAGATTCAGTGCATAGGTGCAGCCAATTCGACCAGCAGCAAAGAGAATCAGCTCTGCACTAACCTGCTTACCGCTCTCCAGGTGGGCTACGATCTTCCCCTCCTCTTTCTCTTCTACGCGGTCAATATTTTCTGAGAGACGCAGCATCACACCACGATCCCGCATGTGGTGAACCAGCTCATCAGCCAGCTCTCGATCAAGAAAATCGAGCAGCCGCTCACGGCCATCAATCAGTGTGACCTTGACGTCCATAGCGCTGAAGATCGAAGCGTACTCGACACCGATCACACCACCACCGACGATAATCATCGATTTGGGGATCTCTTTGATATCGAGAATGCCGTCACTATCGACCACCGACTCACTCTCGAACGGAACCCCCTCGGGGCGAACCGGACGACTGCCAACGGCGATTAGGATCTTTTCACCGTGGAACCCCTCCAACTTACCGCCTGGACGCTCCACCTGCAGGGTGTGCTCATCGATAAATGAGGCCTCGCCCTGAATCACAGTCACCCCATTACGCGATAACTGGTGTGACATCACCTCGGTCTCATGATTGAGCGTAATGTGCAGACGTTGCATTAGATCTTCGATGGTCAAATTCTCTTTGAGCCGGTAGCTGCGACCATAGAGACCACGCTGATCCCAGCCGGTTAGATAGAGCACCGCCTCTCGAAGCGTTTTGCTTGGGATAGTGCCGGTATGGACAGAGACACCACCAATCTCCGCCTGACGCTCAATGATCGCAACGCGTTTGCCCAGCTTGGCGGCTTGAACCGCGGCCTTCTGTCCTGCTGGGCCACTGCCGATTACCAAAAAGTCGTAGTTCTGCATTTGCTCACCACTCCAACAGATCAAACCATGTTAAACAGACCACCCGACCACTGATCGGGCTCAAAAGCGCCTTAGCTAGTCGTCACCCCGATTCCAGGCACCCGACTTGCCACCGGACTTATGGATCAGACGAACACCCTCCATGCTCATGCCACGATCAACCGCTTTACACATATCATAGATGGTCAGCAGCGTAACCTGCACCGCCGTCAGCGCCTCCATCTCAACACCGGTCTGACCGGCCGTCTCAACCGTCACCCTGCAGTAGACGCGCGATGCATCTGTCTGGGGTTCAAGATCGATACCGACATGGGTCAGTGCCAATGGATGACAGAGCGGTATCAGATCAGCAGTACGCTTGGATGCCATAATGCCGGCCACCCGCGCGATGCCGAGCACATCACCCTTTTTGTGATCTCCTGCCACGATCCTCTCCAGCGTTGACGGCTCCATGCTGATCGCACCCTCGGCAACGGCTCTACGCTTGGTCACCGACTTCTCACCAACATCGACCATATGGGCCTCACCAGCGCTGTTGAAGTGGGTTAATTCGCTCATCGATCTCTCCGTCAGGAAGCCCTCTTTAGGGCAATTGGTAGATAGGATCATCCATGATAGGCTGCTGCGAATAGTGGTGCAATTGAGCACCTGCAGAGTAGGTAAAGACTATGAGGGTAACGGTAAAATTCTTCGCCAGCCTGCGTGAGCAGATGGGCTGCGATGGGGCCACCGTCGAGATCGGGGAGGTCGCCACAGCGGCCGATGTGTGGTTACAGGCCTCCGGCGGAAAGGCACTGCCCACCAACGTACTGGTTGCGATAAACATGGAGTACACCGACCAAAATCACCTGGTGAAAAGTGACGATGAGGTCGCCTTCTTCCCACCCGTTACCGGTGGCTAGTATGACCATCGAGGTACGTCCCGCGCCATTCGAACCCTGGCAGGAGCTGCAGCAATTTGAAGCTGCTCACGATCAACTCAAGGGTAAGGCCGGGGCGAGCGCTGTCTTTGTTGGCACCATGCGTGATTTCAACGAGGGTGATGAGGTTAACGGCATGTCGCTGGAGCACTACCCCGGCATGACCGAAAAACACCTTGAGAAGATTTGTGAGGAGGCAGCAAGCCGCTGGCAACTGCTCGATACGCTAGTCATCCACCGTGTTGGAGATCTCAAGCCAGCTGATCCGATCGTCCTAGTGGCTGTCTGGTCGGCCCATCGCAAAGACGCCTTTGAAGCGAGTCGCTTCATCATGGAGGATCTGAAATCGAAAGCCCCTTTCTGGAAGAAAGAGCAGCTTGAAGAGGGTAGCCGCTGGGTGGAGAAAAACACCTCAGGTTACTGAGGGGCCTACTTCTTATAGTCTGGGGTGTGCTGCGGTTGATGATCAACCTTGCCACCCGGCACATCGAAAATCTCAAACTCCATCGTCTCTAGATCACCCATAACGTAGGTAGCACGCGGCCCAACGCCCGCCACCGTTCCCGGATTCACAATCAACGACTCACCACCCTTAATGTCCTCCACAGGCGTGATCGCTGGGCGGTGATCGTGACCACAGCAGACCACATCCCACTCCCCTGTTAACGCCAACGCCTCAGCGTAGTGCGGATAGTGCACAATGAAAATCCGCTTACCGCCGAGATTCAAACCCGCATCCTGCCCGTGATAATGGATCACACTGTCGGGCTCCTGCACTAGCATGAACATGGCATAGGTATCACCCATGTTGTTGCCATGAATCACATGCACCGGCAGACCGAACTGCTGCAGCGGGCGCAGCGCGGTCGGTGCCACCACATCGCCGCAGTGCAGTACCGCCTCGGCACCACGCAGCTCCTTCGCCTCGTGCACGGCGGCGGTCAGCATCGGGCGGTTGTCGTGGCTATCGGAGACGACACAGATCTTCATCGTTGAAGTAACTCGCGGTTATTTAGAAATTAGGCTTCTCAGGGGCATCCTGGAACATCTTAACGCTATCCATGATCTCCTGTTTCGCCTCATCGATATCACCCCAACCACCGACACGAACCCACTTACCCTCATCAAGATCCTTGTAGTGCTCGAAGAAGTGGGAGATGCGGTTGAGAACCTCCTCCTGAACATCGCGGAAGCTGGTTACCTTGCGATAGGATTTGCAGAGCTTGTCGACCGGCACGGCGAGGATTTTGGCGTCATCACCCGACTCGTCCGCCATCTTCAGTACACCAACAGGACGACACTGAATCACCGAACCGGGAATCAGCGGATAGGGGGTCAACACCAGCACATCGACGGGATCACCATCTTTGGAGAGAGTGTGTGGCACGTAGCCGTAGTTACAGGGGTAATGCATCGCGGTCGACATGAAACGATCGACAAACATCGCGCCGGTATCCTTATCCAGCTCATACTTGACCGGATCGGAGTGTGCAGGGATCTCAATAATTACATTGATCTCGTTGGGAACGTCATTACCGGAGGTGACTCTGTCGAGGTTCATCGCTTCAAATCTCAGAAAAACAAAAGGGCCGGTAATTATACCGGCCCTTTATCAAGATTTGCTAATATTATCTGCCGCGCCACTCGGCGCGACAGACACCCTACTTAGAGCAGGGGCACAATCATCAGCGCAACGATATTGATGATCTTGATCAGCGGGTTGATCGCTGGACCAGCAGTATCCTTGTAGGGGTCGCCTACGGTGTCACCGGTAACCGCTGCCTTGTGAGCATCGGAACCCTTACCACCGAAGTTACCATCCTCAATGTACTTCTTGGCGTTATCCCACGCACCACCACCGGTGGTCATAGAGATAGCGACGAAGATACCGGTAATGATGGTACCGATCAGCAGACCACCCAGCGCTTCAACGCCGAGGAAAACACCGACCAGGATAGGCACCAGAATCGGCAGCAATGAAGGAATAATCATCTCCTTGATCGCCGCCTTGGTCAGCATGTCTACAGCACGACTGTAGTCAGGCTTCTCGCTGTGGTCCATGATGCCAGGCTTCTCTTTGAACTGACGGCGTACCTCGTTCACGATACCGCCTGCTGCACGACCTACCGCCTCCATCGACATCGCGCCGAAGAGATACGGAACCAAGCCACCAAGGAACAGGCCGATGATGACCATGTGGTTGGAGAGATCAAATGATGCTACATGCCCCGCCTTCTCCAGGGTGTGAGTGTAATCAGCGAAGAGTACCAGCGCAGCAAGACCTGCCGAACCAATCGCGTAACCCTTGGTAACTGCCTTGGTGGTGTTACCCACGGCATCGAGAGGATCGGTAATGTTGCGGATCTTCTCATCAAGCTCAGCCATCTCAGCAATGCCACCCGCGTTATCGGTAATCGGACCGTAAGCGTCGAGTGCAACGATAATGCCGGTCATCGAGAGCATAGAGGTTGCCGCAATCGCGATACCATAGAGTCCTGCCAGGTCATAGGCACCCCAGATAGAGGCACAGACAGCAAGTACAGGTGCTGCGGTAGATTTCATTGAAACACCGAGACCCGCGATAACGTTGGTACCATCACCCGTGGTTGAGGCCTCAGCGATATGACGTACCGGCTGGAACTCAGTCGCAGTGTAGTACTCGGTGATCACAACCATCGCTGCAGTCAGTGCCAGACCGATCAGAGAACAACCAAAGAGGCTCATGGTGACGTTGGTAACACCTTCGATTTCAACACCACCCATGAACATATCGGTGACGAAGTAGAAGGCAACCGCCGCCAGCAGACCTGCAACGATCAGGCCACGATAGAGGGCGTTCATAATCTTGCCTCCTTCACGTGCCGTTACGAAGAAGGTTCCGACAACAGAGGCGATGATCGAAACACCACCCAGCACCAGCGGATAGACCGCTGCCGCGCCACCAGTTTCGCCCAGCAGCAGGCCACCGAGCAGCATGGTCGCAACCACGGTTACTGCGTAGGTCTCAAACAGGTCAGCCGCCATACCCGCACAGTCACCGACGTTGTCACCAACGTTATCGGCAATAACCGCAGGATTACGTGGATCATCCTCAGGGATGCCCGCCTCAACCTTACCGACGATATCGGCACCGACATCCGCACCCTTGGTGAAGATACCGCCACCGAGACGTGCAAAGATCGAGATCAGTGAACCACCGAAGGCGAGACCGATCAGTGGGTGAAGGTTATCCGCACCAGGGTGCATCATCTCGAGCACCATGTAGTAGCCTGCCACACCGAACAGACCGAGCCCCACCACCAACATACCGGTGATAGCGCCGCCACGGAAGGCAACCTGCATCGCAGCATTCAGGCCATCATTAGCCGCCTCAGCAGTACGCACATTGGCGCGAACCGAGATATTCATGCCGATGTAACCTGCCAATCCAGAAAGGATGGCGCCGATGGCAAAACCAATCGCCGTATGCAGGTCGAGGAAGTAGCCAATTGCGACCAGCAGCACAACACCAACAACGCTGATGGTCATGTACTGACGATTAAGATAGGCCTTGGCACCCTCCTGAACAGCAGCGGCGATCTCATTCATACGCTCGTTACCGGTCGGTTTAGCCAAGATCCATTTCATAGAGAAGATGCCGTAAGCGATCGCGACACCTGCACAGATTAGTGAAAACAGCAAACTAGTGGTCATGTTATATACCTCTCCCCTTCAATTAACGTTTTTACTTATATGATGTTCATTATTATTGCGACTAATAATTAGTCTAGATACAAAAAAGGGAGCAAATAAGCCCCCTTTTTCATAACTATTTGACCTTGAATTCAGGCAGCTTTTTCTTCACTGACACTAACTTCAATTTCACATACTGCGGCATGCCGTTTTTATAGGGAGGATAATCTTCACCCTTAATCAACGGCTCGAGGTAGCGGCGACATTTCGGTGTGATACCGAAACCATCACGACTGATGAAGCTCTTTGGCATCATCTTCTCGACGTTGGCTACCTTAGAAAGCGGTGCCTCGCCGATGGTCCAGCGGTATGGCTTGTCAGACTTACGAACCACGGTTGGCATGACCGAGTTCTTACCTTTGAGTGCCAGCTCAACCGCAGCCTTACCCATAGCGTAGGCCTGATCAACGTCAGACTTAGACGCGATGTGACGGCTCGCACGCTGCAGGTAGTCAGCAACGGCCCAGTGGTACTTCAGACCGAGATCTTCCTGAATCATGCCGGCAACAACAGGTGCGGCACCACCCAGCTGGCTGTGACCGAAGGCATCCTTCAGACCGGTCTCAGCGAGGAACTTGCCATCTTTATAGTGGACACCCTCAGAGACTACGATCGAGCAGTAGCCATACTTCTTAACCTTAGCGCTAACCGCAGCCATGAACTTCTTACGATCGAAAACGACCTCAGGGAAGAGAATGACGATCGGTAGATCGGTCTTCTCATCAGAGGCCAGTGCACCGGCAGCAGCGATCCAACCAGCGTGACGACCCATTACCTCAAGTACGAAGACCTTGGTAGAGGTGGCGCACATAGAACCAACGTCGAAGCTCGCCTCGCGGGTTGAGATAGCAATGTACTTGGCAACCGAGCCGAAGCCAGGGCAGTTATCGGTGATTGGCAGATCGTTATCAACGGTCTTAGGTACGTGGATCGCCTGAACTGGGTAACCCATCTTCTTCGAAAGCTGAGAGATCTTGTAGCAGGTGTCAGCGGAGTCACCACCACCGTTGTAGAAGAAGTAACCGATGTTGTGTGCCTTGAAGATCTCGATCAGGCGCTCGTACTCCGCCTTGTTTGCCTCGAGGCTCTTCAGCTTGTAACGGCAGGAGCCGAAGGCACCCGATGGAGTGTGGCGCAGACCAGCGATAGAACGCACTGTCTCTTTTGAGGTATCGATCAGATCCTCTTCCAGCGCACCGATGATGCCGTTACGACCGGCGTATACCTTGCCGATCTTGTCTTTATTCTTACGAGCGGTCTCGATCACACCACAAGCAGAGGCGTTGATCACTGCGGTAACACCGCCGGACTGTGCATAAAATGCATTCTTCTTTGTCATTTAGGTTCCCCTTAATTTGACGCTATTTCAAAAGCTATTTTTGTAAAAACTATGGCCACCAACCAACTGAATGGATCGGCAGCTATTTCTGCGATTCTTTCTCTGCTTCATCTTGCAGATTTTTATCGTGATCGGCCTGAACCTGAAGCAGGGTCACAGTACAGTCGGCGAGGTTGTCAAACTCATGTACGCCAGTGCCGTACTGCTGGTGAACACGAAAGAAAAATTGTGCGCGAAAACGCTCGTCGCCAGTCTTACAGATAATGAAATTACAGTTATCGTAGTGCCAGTAAACAGTCGGGCAGGGGACCATTTCCGTTGAAGAAGGGTTGAGACGCAGCTCGGTCTCAGCCAGTTCCAGCTCAACATCATGCCCATAACGCTCCTGGAGCGTACTCTTGATGGTCCAGAGATCAGAATCATTAAAATCTGGGATAGTACTCATATCTACCTGTAAATTAGGCACATTCCGTAGTAACAGGCATAAAAAAGAGGATGATTCCCCTATCCATGGCTATTTCGTACTGTGCTTCGTTGACTTGGACGTTTGCGGAATGTAGGTTAATCGCTGATGGGTGACACGGCCATGCAAAATCGTGTATGCGGTCATGCAAAATTTTAATAACCAAGCGATTTCCGGCCACCCCGATAACAAGAGCAACAATAATATACAGCCAAGGGAGCTATTGCGATGAGAATCGTACTGCTTGGAGCGCCGGGCTCTGGAAAAGGGACTCAGGCCAAACTCCTTGTTGATAAATACAAAATCCCCCAGATCTCCACTGGAGACCTACTTAGAGATGCCGTAGCAGCGGGTACACAGCTCGGAAACCAGGCCAAACTGGCCATGGATGCCGGCCATCTCGTTTCTGATGAGATCGTGCTCGGCATTATTCGCGAGCGCCTCGAGGAGAAGGATGCCAAGAAGGGTTTTATCCTTGATGGTTTCCCCCGCAATCTCGCCCAGGCCGAATCACTCGATGCCCTGCTGATGGAGATCGGCCAGCCCCTTGAGCTGAGCCTGCTGATCGACGTCGACTTTGACATCTTGCTACAGCGCCTCACCGGACGGCGTACCTGTCGTTCATGTGGTCAGATGTACAACATCTACTCCAGCCCACCGAAGATGGACGACCAGTGCGACAAGTGTGGCGGCAGCCTGCACCATCGCGGCGACGACAACGAGGAGACGATCAGTAATAGACTGCGTGTCTATGAGACCCAGACCATCCCCGTGGTCGACTTCTATCAGGAGCAAGAGCTCCTGCGTAGCGTGCAGGGTATTGGAGAGATCAAGGACATCTTCAAAGCGATCTCAAAAGTTGTCAGCGCCACACCCAAACGCAAAGCAGTCATACCCTCTGCCAATGCACCCACAGTAGAAGACCTTGAGAAGAAGGTAATGGAGAAGGTTCTTGCGGCCGCCGGAACATCGGATTCTGCCGATGAGGCTCCCGAGCCAGCCACCTCTACGGCCAAGGCCCCTGCCAAGAAACCGAGCAAGAGCAAAACCTCTGCAGGCAAGAAGAACGCAACCAAGAAAAAGGTGGCTCCCACCAAGAAGGCCGTAGCGAAGAAAAAAGCTGCAACACCCAAGAAGAAGAGCACACCGGCGAAGAAGAGCGCCACCAAAAAGACTACGCCAAAGAAGAAAACAACCGCCGTTAAGAAAGCTGCGGTAAAGAAAAAGGTCACACCAGCGAAGAAAAAGGTAGCCTCTGCCAAAAAGCCCTCTAAACCAGCCGTCAAGAAGAGCATCCCAAAAAAGAAGACAGCTTCGAAGAAGAGCGCCAAGAAACCCGCCGTTAAGAAAAAGGCTGCCATCAAGAAGAAGGTTGTTAAAACCGCAGTCAAGAAACGTGCCGCCACCAAGATCGTACCTAAAAAGAAAACGATTACAAAAAAGGCTCCCGCTAAAAGCGGTAGCACCAAAGAAAAAAGTCGTTAAAAAGAAGAGCACCAAGAAACGTCGCTAACACTCAAAGTTACGCTTCAGTGATCAACTACTCGCGCCGCCCTGACTATTCAGCAGCGTGAGTGGTTGCATCCCACACCTCGAGTCATGCAGCATATGCGGCCTCTATTGAGGATGCACACGAATCATGATTAGCAGCACGCACATCATAGGCAGCCAGGAATCCGGAGGCGCTGAACGCTTCTACTCCAGACTTGTCTGTGCACTCCAACGTAACGGCGCCCCGACCCACGCAATCAATCGTCCCGACAGCGCTGTTGCCCAGCAGATTGGTGCATGCGCGCCTCAGACACATATTCAGATGAGTGGAATCATTCGCTTCCACACCAAATGGCGCATTCAGCAAGCGATAAAACAACAACAGCCCGATATCGTGCAGACCTACATGAGTAGAGCGACATCACTCACATCACTCAAACCAGACCGAGGGCCGATCCATGTTGCGCGCCTTGGCGGCTACTACAACTTAAAACGTTATCGTCACGCCCACGCTTGGATCGGCAATACCCGTGGCATCTGCGACTACTTGGTTCAAGAAGGCCTACCTGTAAATCGTGTTTTCTATATCGGAAATTTTGCCGACGCTCCTCCACCGCCAGACATCGACACACTCAATAGCCTGAGGAGAGAACACGGCATACCTGATGACGCATGGATAATCACCGCCGTAGGAAGGCTTCACCCGAACAAGGCGTTCGATACATTACTTAAGGCATTCTCTTTACTACCACACGAGATCGCAGGTCGTCCGACTCATCTGCTCATCGCTGGCGATGGTCCGTTATCAGAAGAGCTTCGCCAGCTCTCTAACAAGCTATCCATTAGCAATCGGACAACGTGGGCCGGTTGGCAGGCCAATCCCAGCAACTACTACTACCTGGCCAATCTGTTTGTCTGCCCTTCTCGTCATGAACCGTTAGGCAATGTGATACTCGAGGCCTGGGCGCACAACACACCTGTAGTTGCCACGGCCTCCCAGGGTGCAATGGAGTTAATTAGCGATGGAGAGAATGGTGTCGTCACACCAGTCGATCAAGCCGCACCACTGGCCGACGCAATGCTCTCTGTTCTACAAGAACCACAACGCTCTAATGAAATTGCGGACAGCGGTACGGCGCTAGTCAGTACTCGTTTTAGCGAGAAAGCCATTGTTGAGAGCTATCTGGAGACTTACAGAACACTACTTGAGCAGCGCTAACATAAGCGCCAACTTGTCGAGCTACGCGACATCAGGGGCGAGCAGCCAACTCTTCATAGAGCGCAAGAGTCAACGCTAACATATGTGCCAACGTATAGTTGTGACGCGACGGCCTCTTCAGCGAACCATCTCGCAAGTTAGCCAGAAGCCGACAAAGATCATCAACACCACCCACGACAACCCGCCCTTGTGGATAGACACGCCCAAGTATCTCACCCACACCACCATGATCGTAACCGAACACAGGCACACCCAGCGATAACGCCTCAAGCGTGGTGCGACCAAACGATTCGGGCTTGGTAGAGAGGGAGAAGACCGCATCTGAGATCGCATAGATTTCACGTACATCCGAACGATGCCCCGTAAAGGTAACGTCCTCCTGCAGGCCTCTCTGCACCACCTTTTCTCGCAACTCCTCGGCATAGGCCTGACGCCGAGGATCTTCACCTCCAACAATCAGACCATGCACCGCAATAGCTTTTCGTTTGAGACAACGGATCAGGTCAATGAAATCGTGATGTCCCTTAAGACGAGTCAATCGACCTGGAAGGGTGAGCACCAGCTTTCCATCAAGCTGAGGAAAATCGTCACACCATTGTTGCAGCCACGACTCGGAGGGAGTGAAGTCGTATGGAAACATCTCTAGATCAACACCACGAGGAATCACCCTCACTCTATTCACGTCGACCGAAGGGTAGTTGGTTTTGATATATCGTTTAACCGTCTCTGACACAGCGATGACCCGTTCTCCCTTAGTCATTACCGCACTGTAGCGTCCAACCGAGTAGAGTCCATGCACTGTGGTTACAAAGTGCGGTCTGTTTTTTTTAGGTATCCCTTGTAGCGCGAACCAGGCGATCCAGGCCGGTAAACGCGACCTGGCATGCACAACATCAACACGCCGTTTTCTAAAGAGTCTTCGCAGCTTCCAGATAAAACGCAGCGTTAACAGACTCTTTTTACCAATCGACCAATTAACATGCTCACTTCCCTCAGCATGTAGCTGCTCGACCATGCGCCCCCCAGCAGAGACCACCATAGATCGATGACCACGCTCAACCAGCGCCTGCGCCACTTCCAACGTGCCACGCTCAACGCCACCATCTTGAAGTGACGGCAACAGCTGAACGATTGTCAGTTGCGTTGCAGAGCCCACTCCGTTATTCGCTACCACCTGGTGAAGTCATACCCAAAGTTATAATTCAAATGACGTTTGAGGATATCCTCAACAAATCGTTTATCTATCTCCGAGTACCACTCACCCAGATCATCTGCCGACTTTCGAACTACAGGCGCCCGCTCACCGGGGCGCTCTCGTTCAGACATCTTGCTCTTTGTGCACTCATCAACCGCCCGCTCGATCGAATTCATACTTACACTCTCCAAGCCAAAGCGATAACACACGTTTTTTAGCATTGCGACAGGTTCAGTCCGTAGCGCTTCGTAGCTGACCATCAGAGATTTTTCGGGATATTTTTCGAGATATCGTCCCCACGCATTCATAAAGCGAATATCCCACCAGATATCTTTATCAAAATGTTTATCTCTCGGATCACCCTTTAGAAACTCCGAGAAATCGAGATCATAGCGCCGCTTCCAGCGTTCCTGCTTTGAACCATGCATTTTCACATAATGTGATACCAGCGCGTACCTTAAATCACGAACCAGTATTACTACCGGGGGAACTGGAGCAAGCACACTAAACAGGCTAGAGGAGATTAACGTGCTTGGTATAGTGTGGCTTTGCACTATTTTTGGCATTCCCTCATACGTCGGAGGACGCTTGGGGCTGCCAATAATCGAGTTATCCTGTATGTATTCGGGTAGATCAACGCCGTATTCATAGGACAATACATGCGCAAGTAAATTTTTCAGCCAATGCGTACCCGATTGATGCATGCTAACGAGAATGCCATCGAAGCCTCCCCAGCGTACAAAAGGGATATTTGTATAATCTTTACACGCACGGTACCAATTAGGAGACAGACTCACTTACAACTCCACTTACTGAATATCCACTCAGCACAACGCTCTGCTTCATTAAAGGGATCTGAATTCTCACGCAGCGTTCCGCACTCTTGCCAAGCCGAATATCCCGTAACCATTCCGCACTTCTTCAGCGCTCCAATTCCTACAGAGACACGCCCCTCCACTAGCTGAGGTACCGACAGCAATCCAACGGGGGATCCTGAGGTCAGCGCCTCGTAGACCATCGAGACACTATCTTCGCTCACCCATACACGATCCGCGCATGTTAGCTGTTGTGGCAACCAGTCGGACCCAGTCTGCTCATGGGACAGCACTTCAAGATTTTCAAGCTCTCGACTACGTAAGAGTGGTAGAAACACTGAAGGCGTACGACGTGAACTGGTCAGCACCCAGTTAACACCAGGAGCAGATGTGACAATTTCAAACACCTGAGCCAACATCTGATCATCTGACCAGCCATAATTTTTCGATGGCCCACCAATCAATATCAGCCCTTTATCAAGATCGCGTGCGGCGCCGGAAACGACGTTATTCAGTACACCATGCGTCAACAATACCGTTTCAGAGGCAGCGAGCCCGTCATGCTTGGGTACAATCGCAAGATCGAATAGTGAGATCGGCAAGGAGGGCTTCATTAACACCACCACACGACCACCACGCGCTCGACGTGCAGCCAACATGGGTAAGTGGGTAGCGTGGCCTGCGCCGATAATATAATCCGGACTGGGCAACCCTTCGCCAGCAGAAAATCGGGAGGTTAACCACTGTAACCACGGCAGCCTGACTGCAGTTGCAGGTATCTCGTGAATTGTGAGCGTAAAGTGGTTACCGAGGGCGCGAATCAGTCCGCGCCCCTGATTTTCATGCCCCGGCTTACCATCGGTGAACCACCAGACGACCCGGCAACCCAAGTCAGCCGATTTATCGTTTAAGTGTGTACTCGGCACCGCAATAGGGACACTTGGCGTGACCGCTCTTCTCAATCGATAGAAATACGCGTGGGTGTGAATTCCAGAGACTCATCTCCGGCGTCGGACAGTGCAGCGGCAGGTCACCCTGCACCATCTCGTAACGGTTCTCAGCATTAGGCTGACTGTTAGTTTCCTGACTCACTACAAAACTCCTGTACTATCGTTGCTCAGACCAGCGTCAGCCACTCAGGGCGATCGTTGCGACGACCATAGACGTAGTCGAAATAGATGCTCTGAATCTGCTCGGTAATCGGCCCACGCGAACCGCTACCGATGGTGCGATCATCGAGTTCACGAATTGGCGTCACCTCAGCAGCGGTACCGGTGAAGAACGCCTCATCGGCAACGTAGACCTCATCACGGGTGATGCGCTTCTCACGCACCTCGATACCGAGATCGGCCGCGATCTGCATGATCGTCTCACGGGTGATGCCTTCCAGTGCGGAGGTCAAGTCGGGAGTGAATATCACACCATTGCGAATGATAAAGATATTCTCGCCACTACCTTCCGCAACGTAACCCTCATTATCGAGCAGCAGTGCCTCGTCATAACCACAGCTGATTGCCTCCTGCAGTGCCAGCATTGAGTTCATGTAGTTGCCGTTGGCCTTCGCCTTGCACATGGTGATATTGACGTGGTGACGGGTATAGGAGGATGTACGGATACGAATACCCTTTTCGATACCGTCCTCACCCAGATAGGCACCCCACGGCCAGGCAGCAACCATGACGTGAGTTTTGAGGTTGTCTGCTCGAATACCCATTCCCTCTGAGCCGTAGAAACACATTGGACGCAGATAGGCAGAGTCGAGGTTATTCTCACGCACCACTGCACGCTGCGCCTCGTTGAGCGTCTCCTTGTCGAAGGGCATCGGCATCATCAAGATGTGAGCAGAGCGGAACAGACGATCAGTATGATCCTGCAGGCGGAAGATCGCCGCCCCCTTATCGGTCTGGTAGGCACGCACCCCTTCAAACACACCCATACCGTAGTGGAGGGTATGGGTCAGCACATGAGTCTTCGCCTCACGCCACTCAACCATCTCGCCATCCAGCCAGATGACCCCATCACGGTCAGCCATCGTCGTCATGCTCTACTCCTCAAAATATTTAGAACCACAAAATTATTCACATCTACGCTGGGTCTTCCATACGCTGACGCCACATTGCTGCGACCGTCTCGCGCAGTTCGGAGAACTCCACAGCATCAACCTCGGCCGACTGCTCCTGCAGCGTCAAGTGGTGGGCCCGCTTACGAAATACTCGATAGGCATCACACAACAGCGCCACCTCGTCAGCGGCCATCAGACCCGCCCGTCCAAACCCTTCGAGAATACGAATATTGTCGGTAAATTCGGTCAACTCGGGATGATCGTGCGCCCATGCCAGAACGCCGTAT
Source organism: Solemya pervernicosa gill symbiont (assembly GCF_002020875.1). Lineage (NCBI taxonomy): Bacteria > Pseudomonadati > Pseudomonadota > Gammaproteobacteria > Solemya pervernicosa gill symbiont. The sequence continues at coordinate 42,153 of NZ_MPRL01000008.1, forward strand.
TGCACCATAAATTCGATGTCGGCGATACCACCTCGATCGTGCTTTAGCTTGAATCGACCCGGCTTTTTCGAGCCAAATTCGCTGCGCATCCGCTCGCGCATCTCACTCACTGCTTTGCGCAACTCCTCAGGTTCTCTACGCTGAGTCAGAATGGTGTGGCGGATCTTCATAAATCGTTCTGCAATCAACGGATCACCGGCCACCGGACGCGCGCGCACCAGCGCTTGATGTTCCCAGGTCCACGCCTCGCCCTGCTGATACTCCTCAAATGCGGTGAGATTGCTTACCAGCAGTCCAGAGGCACCACTGGGACGAAGACGAAGGTCAATCTCATAGAGCACGCCCGCCGGGGTCAGGGTAGTCATCAAATGAACAATGCGCTGTCCAAGCCGTGCAAAGAACTCTGGCACCGCCATTGCCCGCTTGCCGGTGGTCAGCTGCGACTCATCCTCCGCACTATGCAGGAACACCACATCAAGATCGGAGCCGTATCCGAGCTCAAGACCACCCATCTTGCCGTAGGCGATCACGGCAAAACCTTTGTCACAGAGCGTGCCGTCGCTGCTGCAGACTGGGCGACCGTGTTTGGCAACAAGATGATGCCAGGCAAGCTCCAACACCTCATCGACGATCCCCTCTGCAATCCAGGTCAGGTGATCGCTAACCACCATCAGTGGCATTGCTTCAGCGATATCAGCGGCGGCGACGCGCAGCACATTGGTCTGCTTAAAGAGACGCAACACCTCCATCTGCTGCTCAAGATCATCGAGAGGTAGGCGTAACAGCATCTGCCGCAACTCATCCACCAACCGTTCTCGGTCGGGGGGTGAGTAGAGTGTTCTAGGGTCAAGCAGCTCATCGAGCAGAATCGGGTGGCTGGCGAGATAGCGTGCAATCCAGGGGCTGGCACTGCAGAGACTCACCAGCTGTGAGAGCGCCAGCGGGTGCTCAGAGAGCAGTGCAATGTAGGCGCTACGGCGCGCCACTGCCTCGATCAAATTCACGACTCGCGGTAGCGCCTCATCGGACTTCTCATTTTCGCCAACCGCTGAGATCAACAGAGGCATCAAGCGATCGAGACGCTCGCGTCCGTGGGTAGAGAGCGATTCATAGAGACTGCTCTCGCGCAGCGCACGGAGTCGCCACACGATCTCTTTCGGCTCAGCGTAACCGGCCTCAGCCAGCAGCCCTGGTGCCTGCGACTCCTTCAGTCCCTCTTGCCAGAGCGAAACCAGATCGGGACCAGCATGCTGCTCGCCGCCCTTATCCTCGGTCTGTGGTGCAGCAAAGATCTGCTCAAAATGTTGCTCAACCCGCTGTCGATAGCTGTCGAGCCTCTCAAGGAAACGCTCCCAATTTGAGAATCCCATCGAGAAGGCGAGACGCAGCTGCCCAATCTCTTCTTGCGGCAGCAGATGGGTCTGCCGGTCAGCCCACGCCTGCAGGCGATTCTCTACGCGACGCAGGAAGTCGTAGGCCTCAATCAATTCACTGCTGGCGTAGTCGGGAATCAGACCGTAGTGAGGCAATGCAGCCAACACCTTGAGGATACGACGCTCCTGTAGCTCGACCTCACGACCACCGCGCACCAGCTGAAAGGCCTGGCCGATAAATTCGATTTCACGTATACCGCCCGGCCCCAGCTTGACGTTGTGCGCCATCCCCTTGCGCGCCACCTCGCGTGCAATCATCCCCTTCATCTCACGCAGCGACTCAAACACGCCGTAGTCGAGATAGCGGCGATAGACAAAGGGGCGCAGGCTCGACATCAGCTCGGCTCCCGTGTCGCGATCACCCGCGACCACACGCGCCTTGATCATCGCGTAGCGCTCCCACTCACGCCCCTGGGTCTGGTAGTACTCCTCCATCGCGTCAAAGCTCATCGCAACGGGACCACTATCTCCATAGGGGCGCAGACGTAAATCGACACGATAGACAAAACCATCATCGGTCGATTGATCAAGCACCCGCGCCAGCTGCTGTCCCATACGGCCGAAGAATTCACTATTGCTCAGACCATTGCGTTTGCGTGTCTCTCCCTCTTCGGCATAGGCGTAGATCAGATCAATATCAGAGGAGAAGTTAAGCTCCCAGGCACCGAGCTTGCCCATGCCGAGCACCACCAGGCCAAGCGGCTTACCATCACTCCCTTTAGGTGTACCGTGCTGCTTGCGTGCCCACGCCTCGACCTTCTGCAGCGCGCCATCGATACACGCCTCGGCCAGATGAGTCAGATCACGTAGCGTCTCCTCCAGGCCACTCCAGCCTGCCAGATCACGCCAGGCAATACGCACCATCTCTCGACGCCGGAAGCGACGCAGCCGCAACATCAACCCCATCTCATCCTTGACCGGTTTCAGCTGCGTATCGAGCTTCTCGACATACTCATCTGACAGATAGTCACTCAGCAGGTCACCACTCTCGAGCAGATCACCGATCAAACCCGGTTCACGTGCACAGGCCTGCGCGACAAACTCGCTACTGCAGAGCACTCGTAGTGTCACGCGCTGGAAATCTTCACTCTCTGGAACCCGGCACTCATGTCGCTCAGCGGCTTCAACAAACTGCTGCCAATGGTGAAGCGTTACGGATTGCAGGGGTTCAGGGATAACCGCCATTGCGGTGTTGACATCGGAGATAGCTGAATCGGCCAAGAGCGCTCCAAATAAAACTGATTAACGATAGCTTGCTGACGGGTGCATTCCAGCTCACTCATGCAGCGAATAAAAAGGCAGCCACACTCAACAAAGTGGGCTGCCTCGCTTAACAAAGAAGCATCATTTTACGGGGGGTAACGGTGACTCTCTCTTGGGCGCTTCCATCTGATGTGCGGCTACAGCACCGCGCTGAGTCAACAACGCCGCAATCTCTTTGTGCCCACCACGGGTTGCAACAACCAGCGGCGTTTCGCCATAGTCGTTACGCACATTCACATCGGCGCCCCACTCGATCATCATTCGTACGATATCCATATTGCCCTTCTCTGCGGCAACAAACAGCGCAGGACTGCCTCTATCGTCCTTGGCATTGATATCGATTCCACGCGCAATCAACTGCTCAAGCACCTGTAGATGTTTATGTTTAACCGCCCAGTGCAACAGGGTCTGACCATAACGACGACGCACGTTGACATCCGCACCCTTACTGATCAGTAACTCGACGATTTCAACCCGCGACTCATCAGCCGCCCAGCAGATAATTGGCTCACCCTCCTTGCTCACCGCATCAACATCGGCACCCTTGTTGATCAGGAACTCAACCATATCAACCTGCCCCTTCAGCGCCGCCCACTGCAGCAGCGAATCGCCATAGCGGTTCTTGGTGGCGATATCAGCACCCTTATCCAGCAGGTACTTAATCACCTCGACATGGTTATGCTCGGCCGCCATATGAATCGGTGTCTGACCCAGCGGATAGGTCGCGTTCACATCCGCCCCCTTGCCGATCAACATCTTCACCACCTCAAGGTGGCCATGATCGGCCGCTCGGTGCAGCATAGTGGTGCCATCCTTACTGCGCACATCGATATCGCCAATTCTCTTTATCAGCAGATCGACCACATCACGATTCTCCTGCGCCGAGGCGAGATGGATCGGTGGTTGGCCATTACCATCCTCAACATTGGCATCGGCACCGCTGTCGAGCAGGTGCTTGACCACATCAACATGGCCAACCAGAGCGGCCAGATGCAGCGGCGTGCTGCCCTGCACATCACGACTATCTACCAACGCGCCACTTTTCAGCAGTAGCGCGGCGATATTGCTGTAACCAAATTCGGCACTAGCATGCAACGGACTCTTACCGCTATTACCGGCCATATCGACGCCCGCACCACGTTCAAGCAGTATTGCAGTGGCGCGCTCATAACCTCGTGCGACCGCCCAGTAGAGAGGTGTATGGCCGTTTTTGTCTTTGAGATTGATATCGACCCCAGCATCAAGCTGGGCCGCAATCTTCTGCAGGTCTCCCGTACTCGCGGCGTAGTGGAGCGAGACCGTCTGCTCGCCACTCTCCTTACCGCAACCGACCACCACCAGCGCAAACAGCAGCACGGCAATCGATCTCGACACCCACTTCCCTCTAGCGAAAAAACTCATCGTTTCAAACCCTCGTTGTAATCCACTCAGTCGGAGTGAAACCACTCAATCCGGACCATTCTATACCCAAATGAGGCGCTAAGAACTAGTCACTTTTTTACCCTTACAAAACAGAAAGGGCCTCACCATTTCCGGCAAGGCCCCTTCAGGGTCAGAATGGTTCTGAGACAGCTATTACATCATGCCGCCCATGCCACCCATACCACCCATACCACCACCCATGTCACCACCGGTAGGTGCATCGGAAGGCAGCTCGGCAACCATCGCCTCAGTGGTCAACATCAGGCCCGCAACCGATGAAGCATTCTGCAGTGCAGAACGGGTCACCTTGGTTGGATCGAGAATACCCATATCGATCATATTGCCGTAGTTACCATTGGCAGCGTTGTAGCCGTTATCACCCTTGCTACGCTTAACCTTATCAACCACAACAGAGGCCTCTTCACCAGCATTGCTGACGATCTGACGCAGCGGCTCTTCCATCGCGCGACGTGCGATCTCGATACCGATATCCTGATCGTGGTTATCGCCCTTGAGCTTGGTGATCGCAGCCTGTGCGCGAATCAGCGCAACGCCACCACCAGGAACCACACCCTCTTCAACCGCAGCACGGGTCGCGTGCAGCGCATCGTCGATGCGATCCTTCTTCTCTTTCATCTCAACTTCGGTGGCTGCGCCAACCTTGATAACAGCAACACCGCCAGAGAGCTTGGCAACACGCTCCTGCAGCTTCTCCTTGTCGTAATCAGAGGTGGTCTCTTCGATCTGGGCACGAACCTGCGCAACACGTGCTTCGATATCGGTGTGTGAACCCGCGCCATCAACAACCACGGTGTTCTCCTTGGAGATAACAACGCGTTTGGCGGTACCGAGCATATCGAGAGTCGCCTTCTCCAGCTCCATGCCAACCTCTTCAGAGACAACCTGACCACCAGTCAGAATCGCCATATCCTGCAGCATCGCCTTGCGACGATCGCCGAAGCCCGGCGCCTTAACAGCAGCAACCTTAACGATGCCACGAATGCTGTTCACAACCAGAGTGGCCAGCGCCTCGCCCTCAACGTCCTCGGCGATGATCAACAGTGGCTTACCTGCCTTGGCAACACCCTCGAGTACAGGCAGCAGTTCGCGAATGTTAGAGATCTTCTTGTCGTGTAGCAGGATGAAGGGATCTTCCAGCTCGGCAACCATCTTCTCCTGATTGTTGACGAAGTAGGGAGAGAGGTAACCGCGATCGAACTGCATACCCTCAACCACCTCAAGCTCATCCTGCAGTGATGAACCCTCTTCAACAGTGATAACACCGTCCTTGCCCACCTTGTCCATCGCATCGGAGATAATCTGGCCGATGGTAGAATCAGAGTTGGCCGAGATGGTGCCAACCTGGGTGATCGCCTTGGTATCTTCACAAGGCTTGGAGAGATCCTTCAGCTGCCCAACAGCGGCGATAACCGCCTTGTCGATGCCACGCTTCAGATCCATTGGGTTCATACCAGCGGTAACCGCCTTCATGCCCTCACGCAGGATGGCCTGCGCCAGAACGGTCGCGGTGGTAGTACCGTCACCGGCAACATCGGAGGTCTGTGATGAGACCTCTTTCACCATCTGTGCGCCCATGTTCTCGAACTTATCTTCCAGCTCGATCTCTTTGGCCACTGAAACGCCATCCTTAGTGATGGTCGGTGCACCGAAGCTCTTCTCCAGAACTACGTTACGACCCTTCGGTCCGAGGGTTACCTTGACCGCGTCGGCCAGGGTATTAACACCGCGCAGCATACCGTGGCGCGCGTCATCACCAAACTTAACTTCTTTTGCACTCATTGATCTCTTTCCTCTATAGAATTCTGTTTAAAGCGGTTAATGGTGTAGGGATTAACCCTCAACCACACCCATGATGTCCGCCTCGGTCATCATCATCAGCTCTTCGCCGTCGACCTTGACTGCGGTGCCCGCATACTGGCCAAACAGAACCTTGTCGCCGACCTTCACGTCCATCTGACGCACTTCGCCGTTCTCGAGGATCTTGCCCTTACCAGCAGCGATAACTTCACCCTGATTTGGCTTCTCGGTAGCGGAACCGGGTAGGACGATACCTGAAGCAGTGGTGGTCTCCTCCTCCATACGGCGCACCAATACACGGTCATGTAGCGGACGAATATTCATTCAGAAACTCCTTAACTTATTGATTTAAGATCAAAAAATAAAACCGCATTACGGTTAATTACATATTCCTGGGGCGTTAGCACTCACCCCGAGTGAGTGCTAATAATAGTGACGAAGAGGTGAAAATCAAGGGTCGTGGGGTGAGATTTCTACTTCAGAGCTGCTTATTAGTGCTCAAAGAAGGGATTTTCGCTCTGACAAGCGGAGAAATGGAACCGAACTGGCAGATACTGACGATTTAATCGCGCCAGAACTCGCCCTCAAGGGTGCGCGGACCATCACCGCTGCCGCCGCTCGGCGGGCGGGGACCACCGCGCTGCCTCAACATCCAACGAATCACCACCTTACGCAGCGGTGGTACCAACATCAGAAAACCCAGACCATCACTGAGAAAACCGGGAATCAGCAACAACGCACCACCCAGCAGCAGCGCCACCCCCTCCAGCATCTCAAGCTCTGGGGTATCGCCACGCGCCATCGCCTCCTGTGCGCGCTGCAGGGTCTTGAAGCCCTGGTAACGCATCAATAGCAGTCCCAGCGCAGCTGTAAAGATGACCAGAAAGACGGTGGTGAAGGGGCCAATCAGACCACCCACACCGATCATCACGTAGAGCTCCAGCAGACCGATCAGGATCAGCGCAACAAAGGGGTACAGTAGGGTATTCATCAATGTTTTCCATGCACCATTTGAGGCATTGTAACAGCCTGCAGAGCTATAATAACCCGCCGACGAGCTACGGGACCGAACAATAAAATGGATGATGCCAAACTACTGGTCTACTCCACCTGCCCCGACCGCAACTGCGCCGAACAGATTGCGCAGCAGCTGGTTGAGCTACGTCTTGCTGCCTGTGTTTCGATTGCTCCCGGCCTCACCTCCATCTACCGTTGGAAGGAATTGGTTGAGCGAGACGAGGAGCTGCTGCTTATAATCAAGACTTCAGAGAGAAGTTACTCTGCGCTCGAAACGAAGCTGAACGAACTCCATCCCTATGAACTTCCTGAGATCGTTGCCGTCCGAATCGAGAGGGGTCACCCCCAATACCTGAACTGGATCGACGAGAACCTGGATTAATACTATGCATCGTAAACTGACCCGCTGGCTCACCACCCTGCTGATCACTCTGCCACTGCTCGCCTTCGCTGAAGAGGGGGAGCTGCTCGATCCGGAGCAGGCGTTCCAGTTAAGTGTCAGCGCAGCTGATGCAGAGACCCTTATTGCTGAATGGAAGATCGCCGAGGGTTACTACCTCTATCGCAAGCGCTTCAAATTCAGCACTGAGACAGGCGGCATCACGCTAGGTGAGATCAAATTTCCAGCGGGTGATGTTGAGCCCGATCTCGACGGCAAACCGGTGGAGACCTATCGCGGCAGCGTTCGCATTGAGATTCCCGTCAGCCACTCCCAGAGCGGTCCGGTTGACCTGACCCTACTCACCACCTCACAGGGCTGTGCTGATGTTGGCGTCTGTTATACCCCGGTCAACGAGAGCAAGCTGATTACCCTACCCGCAGCCGCTGCGCCCGAAAGCAGCAACACCTCATCCCCCTTCTCCAGCCTGAAAAAGCTGGGACAAAGCTTTGGACTCGGCGGCGAGGAGAGCGAATTTCTGCCGGTCGACGAGGCGTTTGCCTTCAGCGTCGACTCACCCGGTAACAATCAGCTGCTTATCAACTGGCGCGTCACTGAGGGCTATTACCTCTACCGCGACAAACTCCACTTCTCAATCAAGGGCGCCTCCACCGCCACCCTTGGCGAGGTCCAGCTACCCGCCGGCAAGGTAAAAAATGATGAGTTCTTTGGTCGCATGGAGATCTACCAGAAGAACTTCACCGCCACCGCACCGGTTAGCTGGGAAGGCGAACCCACAGAGCAACTCACACTGGTGATCGGCTTTCAGGGCTGCGCCGAGAGCGGTCTCTGCTACCCACCTGAGGAGCGCGAGCAGTCGGTTACTATCACCGCCTCTGCAACGACCGCGTCTGCAGTGACAACCTCAGCTCCCGCCGCTGACGCACCACCACTGGCCGAGCAGGACCGTATCGCCCAAATGCTGCAGAGTGGTAGCGTCTGGTTGATCCTGCTCGCCTTCTTCGGCTTCGGCCTGCTGCTCACCTTCACCCCCTGCGTACTGCCGATGGTGCCGATCCTCTCCAGCATCATCGTCGGTCAGGGTGAGGACATCACCACCCGTCGCGCCTTCACCCTCTCGATCGCCTATGTAATCCCGATGGCCATCACCTACGCCATCGCCGGTGTCATTGCCGGGATGTTTGGTGCCAACCTGCAGGCCGCCTTTCAGGACCCGTGGATTCTCGGCAGCTTCAGCCTGATCTTTGTCGCACTCGCCTTCTCAATGTTCGGTTTCTACGACCTGCAGATGCCCAGCGCAATTCAGAACAAACTCAACGCTATCAGCCACCGACAGGAGGGCGGCACCATCATCGGCGTGGTGATCATGGGCTTCCTCTCGGCGTTGATCGTCGGCCCCTGCGTTGCCGCACCGCTGGCGGGCGCACTTATATATATAGGTCAGAGCGGTGATGCGCTGCTCGGTGGTGCCGCACTGTTTGCGATGGGACTCGGCATGGGTGTACCACTGCTCGCCATCGGCACCTCAGCCGGCAAGCTGCTGCCGCAGGCCGGCGGCTGGATGAATAACGTCAAGGCAGTATTTGGCGTAATGCTGCTAGCGATCGCGGTATGGATGCTCGAGCGCATTGTCCCCACTGCCGTCACCATGATGCTCTGGGCCGCGCTACTGATCGGCTCAGCCATCTACCTCGGCGCCACCGAGCCGCTACCCTTCGAGGCGAGCGGCATGAAAAAATTCTGGAAGGGTTCTGGCGTGGTCATGATGGTCTACGGCGTGCTGCTGATGGTCGGGGCGGCATCCGGCGGTCAGGAGGTACTGCAACCACTACGCGGCCTCTCCTTTACCAGCGGCACAGCAGGCGCTGGCGCTGTGGCCGAAGCAGAACATCGTTTCAAGCAGATCAAGGGGATCGATGAACTTAACGCCGCAATCGCCGAGGCGAGCAGCCAGAACCGTCCGATGATGCTCGACTTCTATGCCGATTGGTGTATCTCCTGCAGAGAGCTTGAACGTTTCACCTTCTCCGATCCCAAGGTCGAACAGACCCTGAAAACGGCGGTGCTGTTGCAGGCCGATGTGACCGATAACGATGCGACTGACAAGGCGTTACTCAAACATATGAGCGTGCCCGGCCTCCCCTCGATCCATTTCTTCGACCGAAATGGCGATGAGCTTCGCCCCTACCGTCTGGTCGGTGTTCTCGGTGCCGAGGCGTTCGCAGAGCATGCCAGTGCTGCCTTCAAGCCCTAGACCTACCATCGGAGCAGACCCGGCAAATTTGATGCCATCTGCTCCGATCTCCACAGAACAAGTAATCTTCTCGTAATCATATGGACAACTCCGTCCAATTTGGGCAAAATGCGCCTGACGCTGACAGCCTTGTCAGCCGTTGAACAAGTTCTAAGAAAATCGGTGCGGTTAGCAACAAAATCGCCCAATAATTAACGTCGCAAAGGCGTTGGGGGAAAAATGGCTCGTCTGCTGCTCCTGAACGGCCCAAATCTCAATCTGCTCGGTACCCGTGAACCCGATCACTACGGTGCAATGGACCTTGCAAGCATTACCGAGAGCCTGACCGAGATGGCTGGCGAAGCGGGCTATGAGCTCGATAGCTTCCAGAGCAATGCTGAACATGAACTGGTAGAGCGCGTCCATCAGGCCCGCCTGGAGGAGGTTGAGTTCATCATCATCAACCCGGCCGCCTTTACCCATACCAGTGTTGCACTGCGTGATGCGCTGCTGGGCGTCTCGATTCCCTTTATCGAGATTCACCTCTCCAACGTTTTCGCTCGCGAATCGTTTCGACATAAATCCTATTTTTCTGATGTCGCCATTGGCGTTATCAGCGGTCTCGGGGCTATGGGGTACAAGCTGGCGCTACTCGCCGCACTCGACCACCTCTCCGAGTAATCACCACCACAAACATATACAGGTCTGAACATGGACATTCGAAAAGTAAAAAAATTGATAGAATTGCTGGAAGAGTCCGGCATCGCTGAGATTGAAATTCACGAGGGTGAAGAGTCGGTACGTATCAGCCGTCACTCACAGGGCGCACCTGTCGCTATGCCCGCGATGGCAATGCCTGCAGCGGCTCCTGTAGCCGCACCAGCGGCGGCTCCAGCAGCTGCAGCTGCCGAGCCGGAAGCGAGTGGAGACGCCATCCCTGCTGGACATCAGGTCACCTCGCCGATGGTCGGCACCATGTACCGCTCATCCTCCCCAAGCGCCAAGTCGTTTGTCGAGGTGGGTGATTCAGTCGCTGCCGGCGATACGCTCTGCATCATTGAGGCGATGAAAATGTTCAACCAGATCGAGTCTGACAAGGCGGGCACCGTCAAGGCGATCCTGGTTGAAAATGGCACGCCGGTCGAGTTTGGCCAGCCGCTCTTCGTTATCGAATAATCGATTCGCCCTACCTATACGGATTCGAACATGCTGGATAAAGTAGTTATTGCCAACCGCGGGGAGATCGCCCTGCGAATCCTGCGCGCCTGCCGCGAGATGGGCATCAAGACCGTTGCCGTCCACTCCACCGCAGATCGCGACCTGAAACACGTACGCCTTGCCGACGAATCGGTCTGCATCGGCCCACCACCCTCGGCCCAGAGCTATCTCAACATCCCGGCGCTGATCAGCGCCGCCGAGGTCACCGACTCTGTCGGCATCCACCCCGGTTACGGTTTCCTCTCTGAGAATGCTGACTTTGCCGAGCGTGTTGAGCAGAGCGGCTTCACCTTCATCGGACCGCGTGCCGCGACTATTCGCGTGATGGGCGACAAGGTCTGTGCCATTCGTGAGATGAAAAAGGCCGGCGTACCCTGCGTACCCGGCTCGGATGGCCCGCTCGGTGAAGATGATGCTGAGAACATTCGTATCGCCAAGAAGATCGGCTACCCGATCATCATCAAGGCCTCCGGTGGCGGCGGTGGTCGCGGCATGCGCGTGGTCCACAGCGAAGCGGCACTGCTCAATGCCATCGCCATGACCAAGTCCGAAGCGGGATCGTTCTTCGGTAACGATGAGGTCTACATGGAGAAGTATCTGGAGCATCCACGTCACGTGGAGATTCAGGTGCTTGCCGACGAGCATGGCAACGCCATTCATCTGGGAGAGCGCGACTGCTCGATGCAGCGCCGTAATCAGAAGGTCGTCGAGGAGGCACCTGCTCCCGGTATCAGCGAGGAGCTACGCGCCGAGATCGGTGAACGTTGCGCCAAGGCGTGTATTGATATCGGCTATCGCGGTGCCGGCACCTTCGAGTTCCTTTACGAAAACGGTGAGTTCTACTTCATCGAAATGAACACCCGCGTACAGGTTGAGCATCCCGTCACCGAGATGATCACCGGCGTAGATATCGTCAAGGAGCAGCTGCTAATCGCTGCCGGCGAACCACTCTCCTATCAACAGAGCGATATCAAGGTGCGTGGCCATGCAGTCGAGTGTCGTATCAACGCTGAGGATCCAGAGACCTTCATGCCTTCACCCGGCAAGATCGCCCTCTACCACCCACCCGGTGGCCCCGGCATCCGTGTCGACTCACACATATACACCGGATACACCGTACCTCCGCACTACGATTCGATGATCGGTAAGCTGATCTCTTACGGAGACTCACGTGAGATCGCCTTCAACCGGATGCAGAACGCTCTGGCGGAGCTGGTGATCGACGGCATCAAGCACAATGGTCCGCTGCACCAGGAGATCCTCTCCGATGCAGCCTTCCAGGCGGGTGGTACCGACATCCACTACCTGGAGAAGAAGCTGGGGCTCTGATCACCACCCCCTGCTCGTTAGCTTAAAGGCCGCCACACTGTGGCGGCCTTTTCATTTTGAGCGATAGAGAATATGGACTGGATTCAAATCACCTTCGAGAGCAGTGCTAAAGATGCAGAGCGACTCTCCGAGACACTCAGTGAACTCGATGCCGCATCGGTCTCCTTGAAGGATAGTGGCGATCAACCGATCTTCGAACCGGAGCTCGGCACCGAACCGCTCTGGGGCGACACACAGGTCGTGGCACTCTTTCCCGGGTCGATCGACCTGGATGCCCTGATGAAAGAGCTGAGCCATCGCATCAGACCGATCAAGCTACCGCCGTGGAAACAGGAGCCACTTGAGGAGCGTGACTGGACCCGCGAGTGGATGACCGACTTCAAACCAATTCAGTTTGGTGAGCGCATCTGGGTGGTGCCGAGTTGGCACGAACCACCCGAGCCCGAAGCGATAAACATCATGCTCGATCCCGGACTCGCCTTCGGCAGCGGCACCCATCCAACCACAGCACTCTGCCTGGAGTGGCTCGACGGGCTCGATCTCCACGATAAACAGGTTATCGACTACGGCTGTGGCTCCGGCATCCTTGCCATCGCTGCGGCCAAGCTGGGCGCCAGGGCAGCACTGGGAATCGACATCGACCCGCAGGCACTTACCGCGACTCGCGACAACGCCGAACAAAATGGTGTTGCAGAAAAGATCAACGTCGCACTACCCGAGAATGCCCCCGAATTTGAAACCGAGGTCGTGGTGGCCAACATTCTGGCCGGGCCTCTGGTCGAGCTGGCACCCCAGCTCTCGGCACTGCTGCCAGCCGGTGGTCAGATTGGTCTCTCTGGCATCCTTGAGGAGCAGGCCAAGATGGTACGTGATGCCTACCTGCCCTTCTTCGCAATGGCAGAGCCTGTGGTTCGAGACGACTGGGTTCGCCTCAGTGGTGTACGACTCGATTGATTGTCCATCGGCTTAAATATCGGCTAGAGTTGACCGATAACAATAACCGCTAAAACGGAATACAGACGCGACGCCCATGTATACACAGTGCCCCGAATGCCAAACCATCTTTGAAGTAAGTGATGCCGACCTCGCGGTCGCCTCTGGAAAGGTACGCTGTGGTAGCTGCAATCAGGTCTTCAAGGCGGACGAACATCTGATGGAGCAGTTACCCGAGCCGACACCTGTCGCGATCGAAGAGGATATCGTCGACCTCTCCACGCCAACAGCGGCCATAGATGAACCCGAAATCTTAGAGATCCCTGACACCCCTGCTGAGGCTGCACCCCAACCTGCAGCCGAAGATTTTGCCAAGGTGCTGGCCGAAACTGAGCTGGAGAAGGAACAACAAGAGGCGGCAGCCGCGCAAAAGTCAGCCACCAAGGTAAAACACAGTGGCGGCCTGCTCTCCACACTAGCCTGGAGCTTCGCCTCACTCTTGCTGATTAGCGCCCTGCTTCTACAGGGGCTCTACGTGCTACGCGTCGAGCTCTCTCAAATCGCCTTTCTGGCCGAACCGATCGAGATGCTCTGCGACACACTCGATTGTGAGATTCCGGAGCGTCGCGATCTGCAGCGCATTGAGGTCGTCGAGCGCGATGTACGCAGCCACCCTGACAATGCCAAGGCACTACTGATTTCAGCCAAACTGGTCAGCACCGCCGAGTTCACCCAACCCTACCCGACACTGCGCCTCTCACTTGCCAACATCAACGGCCAGACCACCGCAGCACGCGATTTTCAGCCTTGGGAGTATATTGCAGATGAGACTGACCTCGATGAGGGGATGGCCGCCAACACCCCCACCACGGTCCGACTCGAAGTGATCGATCCCGGCAGCGATGCCGCCTCATTCCAGATCGAGTTGCTCTAACCCGCCACACTCTCTTTCAGCCACCCCACTTTGGGGTTATGATACTGCGTTCGCTCCACCGCCCGAACGGGCGTCAAGACACGAAGATGGCGATGCAGATCGGACCCTACAAACTACGCAATAGACTTATTCTGGCACCAATGGCTGGCATCACTGACCAGCCTTTCCGTCAGCTCTGCCGTGAGCTGGGCGCGGGTATGGCCGTCTCCGAAATGGTCTCCTCCAACTCGCTGCTCTGGGGCAGCAAGAAGACCCAGCGCCGCGCCAACCACGATGGCGAATCAGAGCCGCGCTCGGTACAGATCATGGGCGCCGACCCAAAGATGATGGCCGATGCGGCACGCTATAACGCCGACAACGGCGCACAGATTATCGATATCAATATGGGTTGCCCAGCAAAAAAGGTCTGCAACGTCCAGGCGGGCTCCGCCCTGCTCAGAGATGAGCTACTGGTCGGCAAGATTCTGGAGAGCGTGGTCAACGCCGTTCCTAATCTTCCCGTCACGCTCAAGATTCGCACCGGCTGGGATCGCGATAGCCGTAACGGCGTATCAATCGCCAGGATCGCCGAGAGCGCAGGCATCCAGGCACTGGCGGTCCACGGCCGCACCCGCGCCGATGCCTATCGTGGTGATGCCGAGTACGAGACAATCGCCGCCATCAAATCAGAGATCGCTATACCGGTCACAGCAAACGGCGACATCACCACCCCTGAGAAGGCCAAGTTTGTGCTGGAACAGACCGGTGCCGATGCGGTGATGATCGGTCGTGCCGCTCAGGGGCGCCCCTGGATCTTCCGCGAGATTGAGCACTATCTGACGACCGGCGAAAAACTACCCGATCCGGCTGTCGACGAGATTCGCGACATTCTGCTGGGTCATCTCGAAAACCTCTACCACTTCTATGGTGAGTACACCGGTGTACGTATGGCGCGCAAACATATCGCCTGGTACAGCAAGGGGCAGCGCAACGGCGCACAGTTCCGCAACGAGATGAATCACACTGAGACGATCGATGAGCAGCTACGGATCACTCGGGAATTTTTTCAACAACTCAGTGACGAGCAGGGAATTGCCGCATGAGCAGTGTAAAACAGAAAAAGAGCGCCAAACCTCTGCGTGAGAGCGTTCGATCGGCACTCGAACTCTATTTTATGGACCTCAACGGCCATCAGCCTGAGGACCTCTATCGCATGGTAATGGGCGAGGTAGAACATCCACTGCTCGAGACCGTGATGATCTATGCGCAGGGCAATCAGACCCGCGCCGCCGAGATCCTCGGCATCAATCGCAGCACCCTGAGAAAGAAGCTCAAAGAGCACAACCTGGACAGATAAACCATTTCACGGCTGGAGCATAGCGCCTACCGTAGCGAGCCTCTCCGGGCCGAATGAGCCCCGCGCTTGCGGCAACATCTTTACATAAATTTAGAAGGATCCATCATGAGCAAGATTCAACGCGCCCTGATTAGCGTCTCCGACAAGAGCGGAATCGTCGACTTCGCCAAAGAGCTGAGCGGCCTCGGCGTGGAGATCCTCTCCACCGGTGGCACCGCCAAACTGCTGGCAGACAGCGGCATCGCCGTTATCGAGGTCTCTGACTACACCGGTTTCCCCGAGATGATGGATGGACGCGTCAAGACCCTGCACCCGAAGATCCACGGTGGCATCCTCGGCCGTCGCGGCACCGATGATGCAGTGATGGGTGAGCACAACATTGGCGGTATCGACATGGTGGTGGTCAACCTCTACCCCTTCGAACAGACCGTCGCCAAACCCGACTGTACGCTTGAGGATGCGATTGAGAACATCGACATCGGCGGCCCAACCATGATTCGTGCAGCGGCGAAGAACCATAAGGATGTCACCATCATCGTCGATGCTGACGATTATGATCGTGTCCTAAACGAGATGAAGAACAACAGCGGAGAGACCAGCTACAACACCCGCTTCGACCTGGCCGTGAAGACCTACGAGCACACCGCGCGCTACGACGGCATGATCGCCAACCACCTCGGAAAGCTGGTTTCAGGCGAAGAAAAAACCGATTTCCCACGCACCTTCAACCTGCAGGTGAAACAGGTACAGACGATGCGTTACGGCGAGAACCCGCACCAGAAGGCCGCGTTCTTCGTCGAGCCGAATGCACCGGAGGGCTCAATCGCCACTGCTCGCCAGCTACAGGGTAAGGAGCTCTCTTACAACAATATCGGTGATACCGATGCGGCACTTGAGTGCGTAAAACAGTTCAATGAGGGCCCCGCATGCGTCATCGTCAAGCACGCCAACCCTTGTGGCGTCGCCATCGGCGATGACCTGCTCACCGCCTACGACCGCGCCTATAGCACCGACCCCGAGTCTGCCTTTGGCGGAATCATCGCCTTCAACGGCGAGCTTGATGACCATACCGCCAAGACCATCATCGACCGTCAGTTTGTCGAGGTAATCATCGCCCCCTCTGTTTCAACCGAGGCTCTGGAAGTACTGGCCGAAAAGAAAAATGTGCGTGTGTTGGAGTGTGGTAGCTGGGACGACTCACTCGAAACCCTCGACTTCAAACGTGTCAACGGCGGCCTGCTGGTACAGTCAAACGACCTTCTGCTGACCAATGAGATCAAAGTCGTCTCTAAACGTCAGCCCACCGAGCAGGAGATGGCCGACCTAATGTTCAGCTGGCGCGTCGCCAAGTTCGTCAAATCCAACGCCATCGTCTACGGCAATGAGAATATGACCATTGGAGTGGGCGCCGGCCAGATGAGCCGCATCAACTCGGCACGTATCGCCGGCATCAAGGCGGAGCATGCGGGACTAAGCGTTCCCGGTTCAGTCATGGCCTCCGATGCCTTCTTCCCCTTCCGTGACGGCATCGATAGCGCCGCCGAGGCAGGCATAGCAGCCGTAATCCAGCCCGGCGGCTCAATGCGCGACGAAGAGGTCATCGCCGCCGCCGATGAGCACGGCATGGCGATGGTCTTCACCGGCATGCGCCACTTCCGACACTAATCCGAACAGAGCTAATGGAATCGACGGCCAGCGCACACGAGCGCGCCACTGCACTACTGAGTGCAGGGCTGCTCGATGATGCGGAATCGCTCTGGTTAAAGATTCTGCATGAGTATCCCAATGCTACCGATGCTCAGCATGGTCTCGGCACCATAGCACTTCAGCGTGGCGATCTGGAGCGCGCGATAGAACTACTTGAAAGCGCCACCTCAGCTCCACAGGAGAACGCCCAACACCTTAAAGACCTTGGCAACGCTTATGCATCTGCAGGAAAAGGAGAGGCGGCTGAAAACGCGTTCAGAACTGCCATCAACGTCGACCCAGACTTTTTCGCCGCGCATGCCAATCTTGGTAATTCACTTCTTGCTCGAGGTGAACCTGAACAGGCGATAACCTGCTATCAGACTGCCATCAGCCTACGTCCAGAAATCCCGCAGCTCCACGACAATCTTGGCACCGCACTACGCTCCAAAGGTGACCTGAGAGCCGCTGCGGAGGCGTATCAGAAAGCACTCGATATTGCGCCCACTCTGCTCACTGCCCGAATCAACCTGGGTAACGTACTGATCGATCAAAAGCAATATCAGCGCGCTATCACACTATTTAGTGATATCTCCGAACAGCACCCAAACATCCCGGACGCCTTCGTTGGCCTTGGCATCGCACAGATGTGGCTCGACCAGTTTGAAGCTGCACTTACCGCCTTCAACCATGCAGTTAAACTCAACCCCAGACTAATCGACATCCATTTCAAACTGGGACAGATCTACAACGCTCTACATCGACTTCCCGAGGCCAAAAAGGCACTCATACGCGCCATAGAACTCAACGCCTCACATCTTGGCGCACAACGCCTGATGGCCACCCTGCTGCGACGAGAGGGCAATATCGAACAGGCTTTATCGCTACTCAATCAAATTGATATCAGAAACAATCTGGGTGAAGAAGCCGGCTCAATACACTTTGAGCTTGGCATGCTTTACGACCGAGCTCAGGAGAGCGCAAAGGCATTCCACCACTTCTCTGCTGGCAATAACATTCGTAGCGCAGAAATTAACGATGGTAGCGTACAAAAAGAGCGCTATCTGAATCAGCTTAAACAGCTACACCAGCAGTTCTCACCGGAGTGGTTCGGACAGTGGCATCAGACATCGATTACCGACCAACTGCCCTGTCCGGTTTTCATCGTCGGCTTTCCACGCTCAGGCACCACTCTTCTGGACCAGATCCTCAACAGCCATCCTAATCTCAGAGTAATGGAGGAGCAACCGGTCATCGCATCACTGATGGGGTTGGTCAATGAGCAGGGAGGAGGATATCCAGGGGGATTGGCTTCAATCAGCGATGAGTTGCTGGAGACGCTGCGTCGTGACTATTTCAACCTCGCCTCAGAGAGGGTCAAACTCAAGCCTGGAGAGCAACTGGTCGACAAATTACCACTCAACACGATCCGTATCGGCGCAATTCATCGGCTCTTTCCAGACGCCAAGATCATCCTCTCTCTTCGTCACCCTTACGACGTATGCCTTAGCAACTTCATGCAGGACTATCATCTCAATGATGCGATGGCCAACTTCCAGACCATTGAAGATTGCGCCAAACTCTACTCCACCGTCATGTCACTGTGGCAGCAGTATGAAACAACTCTTCCGCTCAATGTTCACAAGCTACCCTATGAATCACTCGTGGATAACCTGGAAACAAGTAGCCGCGAAGTGATCGACTTCCTCGGTCTGGAGTGGGACCCAACTCTACTCGACTACGCCAGTCACGCCAGAGATCGCGGCTTTATCAAAACCCCCAGTTACCTGCAGGTCAGCGAACCGATCTATCAGCGCGCCAAATATCGTTGGCGACGCTACATCAATGAGCTTGAACCCGTGATTGAACAACTAGCCCCCTACGCCTCTCATTTTGGCTACCCAACCGAATGATAAAAATTTATCGGGACCATTAACTCGCCAACATCATCGAATTAGCCTTAGCCGTATACATACAAAGATGTGCATTCAAATCAACTTCGACAAGCTTGGAGCCGACAATCGGACATAACCGATTCTCTCCGCCCTTGAGCGCATCTACTCCATTCAAAATATGGTGAAGCTGTTCGGAATACCCTCGACCGCAAACGCATTGCACGTGGCGATCAACCACTAAATACCGATCCCGTGCTGGAGCAATCCAGCTCTGTTCAGCTCAAGCCACTCCATTAGTTAGAAGCGCGCCCAGGCATCACCGTCACATCAGCATCCCACAAAGGCAGAGCACTACAATATATTCACTCCACCTCTCATCGACAGCGCAGACACCAGTCATGCTATTGAGCCCTATTCCAACACTGCGCTCAAATAACCACCACCATGTAGCCCCCTTCAAGATTCATCTACACCAGCAGAGGCACTATTGATTTGTGTATCTCAGCCGCTGATTACTCAAGAAAAAAAAAGGCAAAAAAAAGGGGCCCCGGAGGAGGCCCCTATAACTCACCACAATGCTAAATTTCACTAGTCACTCTCTAGACCGGGATCCTGCGAGCAAGGCCCTTACACCTCACTCCAGATCACCCAGTGACTAATCCCTATATAGCAATCAGCGCGCCAATCTGTATCTTATTGATTTAATAGGGTATTGACATGTTGCGCCATGCAGCGATGTCATGTCATGACATGACATTTCACGCTACTTGTCATGAGTTTGTCCGACTGCCAAGCGACAGCCGTGTCACACCAAGACAGCGCCGAACGTAAGCAGTAAGATACGGCCCCTAATCTATTTCTGAAGCTGAAGGTGGGAGTCGAGATGAAGGTTCTGGTTATCGGTAGCGGCGGTCGCGAGCATGCACTAGCCTGGAAGGCAGCGCAGTCATCTGAGGTTGAGAAGGTATTTGTCGCCCCAGGCAACGCCGGCACCACGCGAGAAGCGAAGCTGGAGAATGTCGATATCGGCGTCGAGGATATCGAGGCACTGATCGCTTTTGCCAAAGAGCAGGTGATCGACCTTACCATCGTCGGTCCTGAAGCACCGCTGGTCATCGGCGTGGTTGACGCCTTTGAAGCTGAGGGACTTCGCTGCTTCGGGCCCAGCAAGGGCGCAGCACAGCTCGAAGGCTCCAAGGTCTTCACCAAGGACTTCCTCGCCCGCCACCAGATCCCAACTGCCGACTATCAAAACTTCACTGAGGTTGAACCCGCCCTCGCCTACCTCGATCAGGTGGGTGCACCGATTGTGATCAAGGCCGACGGCCTCGCCGCTGGCAAGGGCGTCATCGTCGCCATGACCCTCGAGAAGGCCGTGGCAGCGGTAAAGGATATGCTTGCTGGCAACGCCTTCGGCGAAGCGGGCCACCGCGTCGTCATCGAGGAGTATCTGGAGGGTGAGGAGGCGAGCTTCATCGTCATGGTCGATGGTAAAAACATTTTGCCGATGGCGACCAGCCAGGACCACAAGCGTGTGGGCGAGGGCGATAGCGGTCCCAACACCGGCGGCATGGGCGCCTACTCCCCCGCTCCGGTGGTTACCGCTGAGATCCACAACCGCATCATGGCCGAGGTGATTGAGCCTACCGTCGAGGGCATGGCCGACGAAGGCAATCCCTACACTGGTTTCCTCTATGCGGGACTGATGATTTCCGCTGACGGCACTCCGAAGGTAATCGAGTACAACTGCCGCTTCGGTGACCCAGAGACTCAACCGATTATGATGCGTCTGAAGTCGGATCTAGTCGCACTCTGCAATACCACCCTTGACCGCAAGCTCGACAGCGCCTCAACCGAGTGGGATGAGCGCGCCTCAATGGGTGTGGTACTCGCCGCAGGCGGCTATCCCGGCAGTTACGGCAAGGGAGATGAGATCAACGGCCTTGATGGTGCTGATTCAGAGAATGCCAAGATCTTCCATGCTGGCACAGCAAACAAGGATGGTAGTGTCGTCACCGCCGGTGGACGCGTGCTCTGCGCCACGGCATTGGGCAATAGCGTCAGCGAAGCACAGGCCAACGCCTACGCACTGGCCGACAAGATCTCCTGGAATGGTATGTTCATGCGACGCGATATCGGTTATCGCGCCATAGAACGTGAAAAGGGAGCCTAAGCTCCCCTTTTCAATGCCGCGTCTTGCCGAGCGGCAAGGCGCCCATGCATCTCTTCTAACGCCCCACCACCTCGGCAAAAGTCTTGGCGATCTCGATCGTATCGATTGATTCGCCCAGCTGCATACCGATCTGCTTGGCAGAGAAGATGCCGCGAATCACCTGATTGCCATCCGCATCTGTATCAACCACCAAGGCATGCTGACGACCCACCGTTTTCATGGTTGCCACCACATCGCCGACATGAGCGCGCTCAACATCAGCAATGCTCAACACCTCCAGCTTCTCCTGCGGCGTCATGATGTCACGAATAAAGATGTCCTCACGCTTGCCACCCACCTCCTGTAGATATTTCAATGGACGGTCACCAGAGAGGTCGGTACTGGTAATGATGCCGAGAATATTATTCTGCTGATCGGCAACCATCAGTAGCCGCACGCCACTGGCGACCATGCGTTGATGAGCCGCATCGAGCCCAGCACAGGGTCCCATTGTCATACCGGCCACCTTAGTCAGGTCGGTCATAACATCGGTTGCGGGGCTGGTCAGCTTAACGCGATCTGGCAGACGCTGCGGCGGACGACGATAGGTCACTCCGCTCTCAAGATAGGCGTATGACATAGGGTTATAGTTTTCTGACATCAGGGTACCTCCAATTCTGCTTCACCACTCTACGTAGCCCTAGTAATAATCATTCCACCCACCGATGTAAACCATTCTGGTATCAATATATTTTTAAACCACATTGTTTTTATGAATAAACCTTTTTTCTAATAGAGCTTTATTTGATATCTGTAACACGCACATCCGCAACCACGTGCTAAGTTTAAGGCTTATCTACCCTGTTCCCAGGGCTAACCAGCGGATTAGAAAGGTCACTGAGCAATGGATGAGAAATCAGAGCGCGGCGAGATCAACTTCGATCATCTCGACATCGACACCGAATCGATCAAACGCTCGCTGGCCAACCGACTCACCTACACCGTCGGCAAGGATCAGTTCACCGCCACCGAGCGTGACTGGTTCCACACCACCGCCTATACGGTACGAGATCGTCTTATCGAACGCTGGATGGAGACGATGCGTAGCTACTACGAGAAGGATGCCAAGCGCATCTACTACCTCTCTCTCGAGTTTCTGATCGGCCGCACCCTGACAAACAGCCTGCTCAATCTCGACTTTCACGAGCCGTGTCGTGAGGCGTTACAGGAGATGGGGTATGAGCTGGAACGCATTCGTGAAATTGAGGATGACGCCGCACTCGGCAATGGCGGTCTCGGCCGTCTCGCCGCCTGTTTCCTCGACTCGATGGCCACCCTCTGCCTGCCCGGCTACGGCTATGGCATCCGCTACGAATACGGCATGTTCAAACAGCAGATCCGCAACGGCTGGCAGGTCGAACATCCGGAGAACTGGCTGCGCTATGGCAATCCCTGGGAGTATGCCCGTCCTGAGGTGTTATTTAACGTCAAGTTCAAGGGGCGCGTGGTGCAGTACAAGGACGAAGAGGGTCGAAATCATCACCACTGGATCGACACCGAGGAGGTGATGGCGATGGCCTACGACACCCCGATCCCCGGCTACAAAAATGACAGCGTCAACAACATGCGCCTCTGGTCGGCAAAAGGTAGTCGCGATTTCGATCTCAACTACTTCAATCAGGGCGACTACATCATGGCGGTAGAGGAGAAGAATATCTCGGAGAACCTCTCCCGCGTGCTCTACCCCAACGACACCACAGTGATGGGGCGTGAACTGCGCCTGCAGCAAGAGTACTTCTTTGTCAGCGCCTCACTGCAGGACATTCTGTTCCGCTTCCAGAAACATCATGACAACATCACCGAGCTGCCCGACAAGGTTGCCGTCCAGCTCAACGACACCCACCCGGCGATTGCCGTTCCCGAGATGATGCACCTGCTGGTCGACCACCATCAACTGGAGTGGAAGGAGGCGTGGTCGATCACCACCCGCACCTTCTCCTACACCAACCACACCCTGCTGCCTGAGGCGCTTGAGACCTGGCCGGTAGCACTGTTCGGCCGCATGTTACCGCGTCATCTACAGATCATTCAGGAGATTAACCGCCGTTTTCTCAACGATGTGATGCACACTCATCCCGGCGATGCTGGCCTGTTGAGCCGCATGTCGATCTTTAGTGAGGATGGAGAGCAGCACATCCGCATGGCCCATCTGGCGATAGTCGGCAGCCACCACGTCAACGGCGTGGCCGCACTGCACACCGAACTGATGAAGGAGACGATCTTCGCCGACTTCCACAGCTTCTACCCCGAGAAGATCATCAACATCACCAACGGCATTACTCCACGTCGCTGGCTCAACCAGGCCAATCCACAGTTATCTCAATTGATCACCGAAATGATCGGCACAAAGTGGACCACGCACCTTGATGAGCTGAAAAAACTTGAGCCCTTTGCGGAAGATGCTGAGTTCCGCAGACGCTTTCACGCCGTTAAACAGGCCAATAAAAAGCGACTGGTAGAACTGATCAAACAGCATCTCGAAATCGAGGTGCGCACCGATTCACTATTCGACGTACAGATCAAACGCATCCACGAATACAAACGCCAACTACTCAACCTGCTACATGTGGTCACC
Organism: Solemya pervernicosa gill symbiont; assembly: GCF_002020875.1. NCBI lineage: Bacteria > Pseudomonadati > Pseudomonadota > Gammaproteobacteria > Solemya pervernicosa gill symbiont. The sequence continues at coordinate 65,857 of NZ_MPRL01000008.1, forward strand.
CTCTACAACCGTATCCGTAGCGGCCAGGGTGACGAGATCGTCCCGCGCACCATTATCATGAGTGGCAAGGCGGCTCCCGGCTATGCCACAGCAAAACTAATCATCAAACTAGCAAACGATATTGCCGACATCATCAACCACGACCCGGCAGTCGGTGACCTGCTCAGGGTTGTTTTTGTACCCAACTACGACGTATCGACCGCCCTCGACATCATCCCGGCGGCCGAGCTTTCAGAACAGATATCCACCGCTGGCATGGAGGCCTCAGGCACCGGCAACATGAAACTCGCGCTCAACGGCGCACTGACTATCGGCACCCTTGATGGCGCCAATGTCGAGATTCGTGATGAAGTGGGGGAGGAGAACATTTTCATCTTTGGCCACACCACCGACTCGGTGAAGCAGCTTCGCCAGCAGGGTTACAACCCGCAGCAACCGATCGAGGCCTCAAAGGAGTTACAGCAGGTGTTAGAGATGATCGATTCAGGTTTCTTCTCACCCGACGATCCGACGCGCTATAAACCACTGCTCGAGACACTAAGAAGAGAGGACCACTATCTGGTACTCGACGACTACGCCGACTACATCGCATGCCAGCAGCGCGTAGAGGCGCTCTATCGCGACTCCGAGGCGTGGGATCGTAGTGCGATTCTCAATGTTGCCAACATGGGCCACTTCTCGAGCGATCGCTCGATTCGTGATTATGCAGAGAAGATCTGGGGAGTGAAGCCGGTCTGCAGGCAATCCTGCGACTGACCGGTATTTGAGTTAAAGCGATTTATCGCTTCATCGAGTCAAAGAACTCATTGTTCGACTTGGATGTCTTGAGACGATCAAGCAGGAACTCCATCGCCGCCAGCTCATCCATCTCGTGCACAACCTTGCGCAGGATCCAGATTTTCTGCAACTCATCGGCCTTGGTCAGCAGCTCCTCACGACGGGTGCCCGAACGGTTGATGTTGATTGCCGGGTAGACGCGCTTCTCAGCGATACGGCGGTCGAGATGGACCTCCATATTACCGGTGCCCTTGAACTCCTCGTAGATCACATCATCCATACGCGAACCGGTCTCAACCAGTGCGGTAGCGATAATGGTGAGCGAACCACCCTCCTCGACATTACGTGCCGCGCCGAAGAAACGCTTCGGACGATGCAACGCATTGGCATCGACACCACCGGTGAGCACCTTGCCCGATGAGGGGATCACGGTGTTGTAGGCGCGTGCCAGACGGGTGATTGAGTCGAGCAGAATCACCACATCTTTCTTGTGCTCCACCAGACGCTTCGCCTTCTCGATCACCATCTCGGCAACCTGCACATGTCGGCTGGCTGGCTCATCGAAGGTTGAGGAGACCACCTCACCCTTAACCGAACGAGCCATCTCGGTAACCTCCTCCGGACGCTCATCGATCAGCAGTACGATCAGATAACACTCTGGATGGTTCTCAGCGATCGAGTGGGCGATGTCATGCAGCATCATCGTCTTACCCGCCTTAGGCGGCGAGACCACCAGACCACGTTGGCCCTTGCCAATTGGCGAGGCGAGATCGATAACACGCGGGGTAATATCTTCCGTACTACCGTTACCCAGCTCGAGCGTCAGACGTTCGTTGGGGTGCAGTGGCGTGAGATTCTCGAACAACACCTTGTTCTTCGCGTTCTCCGGCTTCTCGAAGTTAATCTTGTCGACCTTGAGCAGTGCGAAGTAGCGCTCACCCTCTTTAGGGGGGCGAATCTTGCCAGAGACGGTATCACCGGTACGCAGACCAAAACGACGAATCTGACTCGGTGAGACGTAGATATCGTCGGGACCGGCCAGATAGGAACTATCGGCACCACGCAGGAAGCCGAAGCCATCCTGCAAAATCTCCAGCACACCATCTCCGTAGATATCCTCACCACTCTTGGCGTGCGCCTTGAGGATGGCGAAGATGACATCCTGTTTGCGTGAGCGCGCCATATTGTCGATCTTCATCGACTGCGCCAGCTCAAGGACTTCGGATGCGGTTTTTTTCTTAAGGTCGGTTAGGTTCATAGCTTCATGCTTCGGTAGTGTGGAGATAAAGGAATTGGGAATTCGCTCAGGCCAGGACAGACCCGTACGGATGATCGGTTATGGGTATATAAATTAGTTTCGAATCGGGAATCGTTGTGTCGCGTCTTCAACTGGGAACGTTGTGCACGACTTGATGGTTGCTAACGCTAACACGGAAGCAACGGGAGGTCCAGCCTACTGACCAGACCTCCCGACCACTGCTACAGGTTGCTATCGATAAAGGCGGAGAGCTGAGATTTGGAGAGCGCGCCAACCTTAGTCGCTTCGACGTTTCCACCCTTGAACAGCATCAGGGTCGGAATGCCGCGAATACCAAACTTAGGTGGGGTGTTGGTGTTCTCGTCGATATTGAGCTTGGTCACCTTGACCTTACCGGCATATTCAGAGGCAATCTCATCGAGGATCGGGGCAATCATCTTGCAGGGACCGCACCACTCTGCCCAATAATCAACCAGCACAGGGATATCGGCCTTCAATACTTCTTCTTCAAAGCTGTCATCGGTCACGTAGACGATTTGGTCACTCACTCTTTCTGCCTCCAGATTAATTCGGGTGATTTCACTAAGCCGCACGACGCATCACAGTGGTGAGACGGGAATCGAGGCGGCCTTCAAAATTCGGGGTAATCAGTTCAGTATCTTTTCGATTATTCTCATTCTGCAGAACTGTTCTCTACAGGGTAGCTGCAATTTGAGCCCAGATGTCGACACATTTCAAGTCCAAACGGTCACACTTTTAAGTTATGCTCTGGACTCATGAGCGAAAAGAACCTGACAGAGACAAAATTTTCCAGCCTCGGACTTGCCGAGCCACTCATCCAAGGCATTGAGGAGACGGGCTTTTCGTACTGCACCCCAATCCAGGCTGAGACCCTGCCACCCGCCCTCGAAGGGCACGATGTGGCGGGGCAGGCACAGACCGGCACTGGCAAGACCGCTGCCTTTCTGCTCGCCGGTTTCCAATACCTGCTCACCCATCCCGCCACCGAACACCGCAAACCGAATCAGCCTCGCGCGATGATTCTTGCTCCAACCCGAGAGCTGGCGATCCAGATTCACAAGGACGCCGAATCACTCGGCCGACATACCGGACTGAAGCTGGGACTGGTCTACGGTGGCACCGGTTACGAGCAGCAGCGCACCATGTTACAGGAGGGTGTCGACATTCTGATCGGGACACCAGGGCGCATCATCGACTACTTCAAGCAGAAGGTCTTCAATCTGCGCGAGGCACAGGTACTGGTTCTTGACGAGGCAGACCGTATGTTCGACCTCGGCTTCATCGATGACATCCGCTATCTGCTGCGTCGCATGCCCGATCCCGACAAACGTCTCAACATGCTCTTCTCGGCAACCCTTTCAATGCGCGTTACCGAACTCGCCTACGAGCACATGAACAACCCAACCAAGGTCACGATTGAGACCGACAGTGTGACCGCTGACAATGTGCGCCAGGCGATCTACTACACCGCCAACGACGAGAAGATCCCGCTACTGCTTGGCCTGATCAACCAGATGGTCCCGACCCGCAGCATCATCTTTGTTAACACCAAACGCATGGCAGAACGTATCGACGCCTACCTCGAGGGCAACGACCTCAAGGCGGCGGTGCTCTCCGGCGATGTACCGCAGCAGAAACGTCAGCGTCTGCTGGAGCAGTTCCAGCAGGGTGAGCTGCCGATTCTGATCGCCACCGACGTGGCGGCCCGTGGTCTGCATGTACCTGAGGTGAGTCACGTCTTCAATTTCGACCTGCCACAGGATGCCGAGGACTACGTGCATCGCATTGGCCGTACCGCTCGAGCCGGTGCCAGTGGTGATGCGATCAGCTTCGCCTGTGAGGACTACAGCTTCTCACTGCCCGACATCGAGAGTTATATCGGTTACAAGATTCCCTCCGAGCCGGTCAGCAGCGACCTATTGGTCGAACCTAAACCTCCGGCCAAGCGCGAACGTCGCCCACGCAAGCCCAATGGCCGCGGCGGACAGTCACAGGGGCGTCGCAACAACCGTCCACACAAGCGCCACTCTTGAGTTGCACTACCCGTTTCGTGACACGCCACACAGTTAGGCAGCCCCACTCTCTATAGAGATGAGCTGAACATTGGTATGCTGCGCGAAATAATGAACGATGGAATGTGATGGCAACGCAAGTGGCGAGACTACCCACCTCACTAACTAAACCTGATGGCGCGCAGCGCTTCATCATTACCCTGATCAATCTGATCCTGGTGGTGCTGATCGCCTACCAACTGGCGCAGCTCACCTGGCGTTTTACCGCACCCGAGCCCGAACCACAGACCCGCCAACAGACAATCCAGCAGGCATCGGCCAAACATGCCGCTGAGCACAATAGCGCCGAACAGATCGCCGCCTTGCAGCTCTTTGGCAAGGTAGAGACTCAGCGTGTTGTCACGCCGCAACCGATGGAACAGGCACCACCGACACGCCTCAACCTGATCCTGCGCGGCCTGTTGGCCGCCGCCAGTGAAGCAACTGCTCGCGCCATCATCGAGGCCCCCGGCAGCGGCGAACACCTCTACACCGTGGGCGATGAGCTACCCGGTGGAGCCACTCTGCATCAGATTGAAAACGATCATGTAGTACTGGAGCGCAACGGTCGACTCGAAACCCTGCACCTGCCCAAGCACCGTAATACTGCGGCAACAAAACCGCGGAGTAGCAGTGCCTCCCGTAGCACCAGCACCCAGCGTGTCGATCAACGCAGCAGCCGTGCCATGACCAATATCGTGCGTGAATATCGGGAGCGCCTCAGCAGTGATCTCAGCACCCTGAGCCAACGCATCAATCTTTCGCCAGTGAATCAGAATGGCAGCTTCAAAGGTTTCCGCATCAACCGCATCGATAGTCGTGAGCGCAAACTACGCCAGCTTGGACTGCGCCGTGGCGACACCATCACCGCTGTGAATGGCATCGCGCTCGATAATCCGATGCGCGGCATGGAGGTACTGCAGAACCTCAACAGCGCCACCGAACTACAGATCGATATTCTGCGAAACGGTTCCCAGAAAACATTCCTCTACAGGGTAGAGTAGTCAGCGACAGAGAAGAGCAATGAAGTCAAAAAACAAACATCGCCTGCGCCACGCCCTCACCGGCCTCAAAAGCGCACTCCTGCTGAGCCTGGCACTCACCGTCGCCCCCTTTGTGAACGCGGCTCCGGTGACGCTGGAGATGAAGGATGCCGAGATCACCACTCTGATCGAACTGGTCTCGAGCGCGACCGGTAAAAACTTTATTGTCGACCCACGCGTCAAGGGTAAGGTCACCGTCATCTCCTCACGCAGCATGGAGGGCGAGGCGCTCTACCGCGTCTTCCTCTCGATCCTGCAGGTACACGGCTACGCCGCCGTTGAGAGCGGCAAGATCATCAAGATCGTCCCCGAGGTCAATGCCAAGCAGGGCGCCACTCCAGTTCGCGATGGTCCACGCCTGCGCGGCGATGAGACCATCACCCGTGTCATCCCGATCGAGTACAGCAACGCGGCGCAGCTGGTTCCAATTCTGCGTCCGCTGATTCCTCAACAGGGCCACCTCGCTGCCCACGCCGAGACCAACGTGCTGATCGTCTCCGACCGTGCCGCTAATGTGGCGCGTCTGGAGAAGATCATTCGTCGCATCGACCAGGCCAGCGAGGGTGAGATCGAGGCGATTCCACTCCAGCACGCCTCCGCCGCCGAGGTCGTGCGCATTCTTGAGAGCCTGACCAAGAAGGGTGCCGCACCCGCCAAGGGTAAGGGCGGACAGAGCAGCAGCTCTGAACGAGCACTGGTTGCCGATGAACGCACCAACACCATCCTGCTGTTTGCCGACAAGAGTGAACGACTACGTCTGCGCGCCCTGATCGCCCACCTCGACACACCGGTGGAGATGGAGAGCGAGGGCGACACCCAGGTCATCTTCCTGCGCTACGCCAGCGCCAAGGAGCTCGCCCCGGTGATCACCGGCGTCAGCCAGAACATCGTCAGCGAACAGAAAGAGAAGAGCAAAAAGGTCGAGACCAGCAGCGTTACCATCCAGGCGCATGAGAGCAACAATGCGCTGGTAATCACTGCACCCCCAGCAATGCAGCGCACCCTGCACGCCGTGGTGCGTCAGCTCGATGTACGACGGGCACAGGTTCTGGTCGAGGCGGTGATCGCCGAAATCCGCTCCGATAAGGCGGCTGAGCTTGGTGTGCAGTGGCGCGCCATGTCCGACCCCAACGGCACTGGCGGCATCGGCGGCACCAACTTCAATATCACCAAGAACGGTATCAACGCAGTCAGCGCCAATCCGCTCGGTGTCGGCGACGGCCTCAGCCTCGGTTATTTTGAAGGGACCAAGACCTTACTCGGCACCGAGTTCCTCAATCTAGGTGTACTTCTACGCGCACTCGGCAGCGACGGCTCAACCAACATCCTCTCCACCCCGAGCCTGGTGATGATGGATAACCAGGAGGCGGAGATTGTCGTCGGTCAGAATGTGCCGTTTGTTACCGGCTCCTACACCAGTGCCGGCAGCGGCAGCACCCCCGACAACCCGTTCCAAACGATCCAGCGCGAGGATGTCGGTCTGACCCTGAAGGTCAAACCGCAGATTAACGAAGGTAACGCGATCAAGCTCGACATCGAACAGGAGGTCTCGAGCATCAGCACCACCGGCACCAGCGCCTCCGACATCATCACCAACACCCGCTCGATTCGCACCAGCGTGATGGTCGAAGATGGCCGAGTGCTGGTGCTCGGCGGGCTGATCGATGATCAGCAGCGTGAAAGCGTGGAGAAGGTGCCGGGCCTCGGCAACATCCCGCTGCTCGGCCACCTCTTCAGCTACAAACACACCACCAAGGAGAAGCGCAATCTGATGGTCTTCCTCCATCCGCAGATCATGCGCGATGCCGCTACCGAGACCAAAATCAGCGGCAGTAAATACAGCCTGATTCGCGCCCAGCAGCTCGATCTTCAGAAAAATGGCGTACCGCTGATGCCCGGCGAAAGTGCACCACTGCTGCCTGAGATGGAACAGATGATGACCCTGCCTACCCCCTACGAAGCCGAGGCCGATGGCAGTCATCAGTAGCGATGCGATGAGCGCACTGGAGCAGAGCACCCGGCGACTGCCGTTTGCCTTTGCCAAACGTCACGGCGTATTGGTGACCGGCGGAGATGGGGAGCCACTGCGAGTGCTCTATCGTCCTGGACTGACCACGGCCACCATCGCTGAAGTGAAACGCTTCCTCGATGCCCCCTTTATCCTGGAGCGCACCAGCGAGGAGGCGTTCGACGCCCGACTCGCCTCGGGTTATGAGCAGAACGCCGGTCACGCCGCACAGATGATGGAGGATATGGGCGAGGATCTCGATCTCTTCAGCATCGCCGAGCAGCTGCCCGAACCAGAAGATCTGATGGAGAGCGAGGACGATGCGCCGATCATTCGCCTGATCAACGCCCTGCTCACCGAGGCGGTCAAAGAGGGTGCCTCCGATATCCATATCGAACCGTTCGAGAACCGCCTGGTGGTCCGCTTTCGCATCGACGGTGTGCTACGCCAGGTGATCGAACCACAGCGGGTGCTGGCGCCACTGTTGGTTTCACGCATCAAGGTGATGGCCAAGCTCGACATTGCCGAGAAACGACTGCCGCAGGATGGGCGCATCTCTCTGCGCGTTGCCGGTCGTCCAGTCGATGTGCGCGTCTCCACCCTCCCCTCCGGCCACGGTGAGCGCGTGGTGCTACGACTGCTCGACAAACAGGCGGGGCGTCTCGACCTTGAGCAGCTCGGCATGCTGGCCGCCAGTCGCGACTCACTCGATAGCCTGATCCATAAACCACACGGCATTATTCTCGTCACCGGCCCAACCGGTTCGGGTAAAACCACCACCCTCTACGCGGCGCTGAGTCGTCTCAATGCGGCACGGCGCAACATCATGACCGTCGAGGATCCGATCGAGTACTACATCGACGGCATCGGCCAGACCCAGGTCAACACCAAGGTCGACATGAGCTTCGCCCGCGGTCTGCGCGCCATCCTGCGACAGGACCCCGATGTCGTGATGGTGGGTGAGATTCGTGATCTGGAGACCGCCGAGATCGCGGTACAGTCGAGCCTGACCGGTCACCTGGTGCTCTCAACCCTGCATACCAACACTGCTGCAGGTGCCGTAACCCGTCTGCGTGATATGGGCGTTGAACCGTTCCTGCTCTCATCGAGCCTGATCGGCGTACTCTCACAGCGACTGATCCGCCTGCTCTGCGACCACTGCAAAGAGCCCTATAGCGCTGGCACTAGCGACTGCGAAGTGATGGGAGTCGATCCATCAAATCCACCCACCCTCTACAACCCGGTCGGCTGCCCGCACTGCAACGGTCTCGGCTATCGCGGTCGAAGTGGTATCTACGAATTGATCGAGATCGACGAGCAGCTGCGCACCATGATCCACGACGGTGCTGGCGAACATGAGCTAGAGCGCCACGCCCGCACCCGTTCACCTGGCATCCATAGCGACGGTGTCCGTCGTGTCCTCACCGGTGAAACTGCACTGGAAGAGGTTCTGCGCGTGATTCGTAGCGACTAACCATGAGCGCTTTCGAATACGCGGCACTCGACAACACCGGTAAGACCCGCAAGGGGGTGCTGGAAGGCGATACCGCTCGCCAGATCCGTCAGCAGCTGCGCGACCTGCAGCTCACACCGCTTCAGGTCGAACCGGTTACCGAACGTGAACAGCGCAGCCAGAAGCAACAGCTTTTTGTGCGCAGCATCGGCGCCACCGATCTGGCACTGATCACCCGCCAACTCGCCACCCTGATTCGCGCCGGGCTGCCACTCGAGGAGGTGCTGCAGTCGGTCGCCAAACAGAGCGATAAACCGCGCATCAAGAGCATGCTGCTCGAGGTACGCGCGCAGGTAATGGCCGGCCACCCGCTCGCCGAGGGGATGGGACGCTTCAGCCACATCTTCCCCGACATGTATCGCGCCACAGTGGCCGCAGGCGAACAGTCGGGGCACCTCGACACCGTGTTGGAGCGGCTCGCCGACTACACCGAAAACCGTCAGCAGATGCAGCAGAAGATCCAGCTCGCTCTCTTCTACCCAGCACTACTCACTGTGATGTCGGTACTGATTGCCGGCGGTCTGCTCACCTACGTGGTACCCGAGGTGGTGCGTGTTTTTGATAACATCGGTCAGACACTGCCGTGGCTCACACGCGCACTGATCACACTGAGTGAATTTCTGCAAAGCTACGGCATCTATCTGGTACTTGCGCTCGGCCTCTCCGCAATTGCACTGCAGCGACTGTTACGTCACGAGGGACCGCGCTACCAATTCCACACCCTGTTGCTGAAACTACCGCTCATCGCACGACTCAACCGTGGTCTTAACACCGCACTCTTCGCCCGCACCTTCAGCATTCTCACCGCCAGCGGCGTACCGGCACTCGACGGACTCAACATCTCCTCACAGGTGGTTGGTAGCCTGCCGATGCGCCACGCCATTGATGAAGCGGCCACCAAGGTACGCGAGGGTAGCAACCTGCACACAGCACTGGAGCAGAGCGGCCACTTCCCACCAATGACGCTACACCTGATCGCCAGCGGAGAGGCCAGCGGCAAGCTGGAAGAGATGCTGGAGCGCGCCGCCACCAATCAGGAGCGCGAGGTCGAGACGCTGATCGCCGGACTGCTCGGCATCTTCGAGCCACTGCTGATTCTGGTAATGGGTGGTATCGTACTGATTATCGTGCTGGCTATCCTGCTGCCGATCTTCGATCTCAACCAGCTGGTGCAGTAGCAGCAGGGAGACATCACAACAAGGAATTAAGGGAAGAAGGGAGAGATAACCCGGGGAGTCGCTATTTTTGCGGAAGCTTGTTTTGGGCATCCAAGCCCAAGCAAGCGGCAAATACTTAACGCGACCGTTTATGCCTACGGCGCCCCG
>NZ_MPRL01000071.1:0-15302 GCF_002020875.1 Solemya pervernicosa gill symbiont
TCTTCGTCGTTCGCTCGCGCTCTCAACTACGAATATGCAGACGGCGTCGACTATCGCGGACTAACCGCCTTCGCTTCGCTATCCATAGCGGTCAGCGCGGGGGTTATAAAACCACTCTTGATACTGATATTAAGCGCAATACTCAGCGCCTGCGGCGCCTCTTCAATCAAACAGCTCAAACAGGACCGGTCACTCGGCCACCACAGTTTTGTCGTTCCCTTTGAATACCAGAAGGCCTACCGCGTTAGTTTCATCATGATGCGCGACTGTTACGAGGCAAATCGCTTCACCGGCGGCTTTTCGATCAAGGGCGTGATTTTCCCCGATATTAAAGAGGCCGAGATCACCGCCTCACTGCCCGATCTGCTCGGCGGCTTCGGCTACTACTTCATGACCACCATCACTGCCATCGATGGTCGCAACAGTCGTATCACCGTGCACCACGCCCACGCGGCCCACACCTACGTGGCCGACGATCTGCGTCGTTGGCTGCTGCGTGACGAGGAGCAGTGCTAAACCATCACATCGCTCTCTGCTAGGCTAGCGGCGACGATTTAGAGAGGAACCGCCTGCGCGAACACCTCATCCACATGGCTCGACCACTTCCCACTGCTTAAAGCGATCGATAACAGCGACTGGCAACAGAGCGCCGCCAGACTACAACCCGTCACAATTGCTGCTGGCCAGACGCTGTTTCGCGAAGGCGATGCGTGCCAGAACTACCTGCTAGTGATCGACGGTTCAGTACGGGTGCAGAAGCTCTCTGAATCGGGACGTGAGATCGTACTCTATCGGGTCGAGTCGGGAGAGACGTGCATTCTTACCACTAGCTGTCTGCTCTCCCACTGCGACTACAATGCCGAGGCGATCACCGAGACAGCCGTGGAGGCGATCGCACTACCCCAATCTACTTTTGATCAGGCGCTTACCGCCTCAGATCAGTTTCGTGATTTTGTCTTCGACGCCTTCGGCAGTCGCATCGCCGGACTGGTCACCCTGATCGATGCCGTCGCCTTCGGTCGCATGGATATTCGCCTCGCTCAGCTGCTGCTAGAGATGACGCCCACCGAGGGAACGATAACCACCACCCACCAGCTTCTGGCGCGAGAGCTGGGCACCGCACGTGAGGTGATCAGCCGTCTGCTCAAGGAGTTCGAACGCCACGGCTGGGTAGCGCTCAGTCGCGGTCATGTCTCACTACTTGATCGTTCGGAGTTAATAAAACTCGCGGCAGAAGCGGCTATGTGAGTTTGTCACTTACAGGGACTAAGCAGCGGCCTACTATCGACTCATCCATTTTGATCACGTAGATGAGGAGTAGAGAGCATTAAAAAGAATGTTGGCGGTATCGATAAAATCCTGCGCATCGTTGCAGGTCTGGCACTAATTATATTGACAGCAACGGGAACGATTGGCCTGTGGGGTTTTATCGGCGTTATCCCGCTCGCCACCGGAGCGATGGGCTGGTGCCCCTTCTATCCGCTGCTGGGGCTCAATAGCTGTCCGATAAGCACAAAGGGTTAATAATCACTCTGTTGTTGCAACGAGTAAAAAAGGGGGGCTAGTGCCTCCCTTTTTACTACAGTGTCTCGCCCAGCGGTAACGCCAAATAGCCCGATGGATCATCACATTTCTAACAACCATTCGTAAGAAAAATCCGCCCAGAATAGTTGCATTTTGCACTGCCCCGACAATAGATCATTTCTAAATAATTAAACTGACCTTCCCCTCTCCCTCTCTTTCTGAGAATTGGTCTATATACATCACAGCCTTCATGTCAGACATGACATATATGCGAATCATTTTCGTTTGCATAAAGACCACCCTCCCGCTAAGGTCAGGTTAGAACATCGGAAAGGTTCGGAGAACATTACAGCCAATATCAAGGAAGTTTTTTGTAGCGAGTGTTGATAAAGCAGTGTTGAGAGCAGAAAGACCGTTCACCGTTATAAGCCATGTAAAATTGCATGACGCTGGGCTATTGAGATGAGTAGCGAATGCGGCCAGGCCTTTCTTGACACCCTCTTAAGTTCCATCACTGAACTCGTTATCCTTCTCGACAGAAGCGGTCGGATCGTCCGCTTTAATCGTGCCTGTGAAACTTTGAGTGGTTACAGTGAAGAGGAGGCGATTGGCAAGACCATCTGGTCACTACTCTTCTCAGCACATCAACAGTCGACCATACAGGGCCGCTTTGAATCACTCCGTCGAGATCAGTTCCCCTTCCAGTATCAGAACCACCTCTTCACGCGTGAGGGGGAAAAGTACAGCATCAAGTGGACCAACACGGCTCTAATTGATCGCAAGGGTGAGATAGACGGTATCGTCTGCACCGGTAACAACATTACTGAACTACGACGCTCAAAAAAGCGTGCTGAGATGTTCGAACGTATCGTCTCTGCCTCCAGCGGTCACCTCTCTTTTGTTGACAGCAACTACATCTACAGAGCCGTTAACAACGCCTATCTTGAAGCCCACAACTTGAGCTATGAGGAGATTGTCGATACACACGTTGCCGATCTACTCGGGCAGGAGATATTCGAAGACATTAAACCGCGAATAGATCGCTGCCTGGCGGGTGAAACAATTAGCTATCAAGGCTGGTTCGATTTCAAAGGGCCTGGTCGTCGGCTGATGGACGTCAGCTACTCACCGGCAAAAGATCACAACGACAAAATTATTGGCATGGTCGTAAACGCTCGAGATATCAGCGACCAGAATGAGGCCGAGAGTGAGCGGCGTCTGGCAGCAAAGGTCTTTCAGAATGCCGGCGATGCGATTCTAATCACCGATAGCAAAGGCAACATTCTCGAGGTCAATCCCGCCTTCTGTGCCATTAGCGGTTACGAGCGTAGCGAGGTACTAGGCAAGAACCCCAATTTTGGAAAGTCAGGACGACATGACCACGCCTTCTATGAGGCGATGTGGAAGGGCCTGCTCAACTTTGGTCGTTGGGAGGGTGAGGTCTGGGATCGGCGCAAAAACGGTGAGGTCTACCCGAAGTGGTTAAAAATCACTGCTGTGGCCGATGCCACAGGACAGGTCAACCACTACGTCGGCATCTTCTCCGACATCAGCGAACAGAAGGCTCAGGTAGATCGACTACAACGACTTGCGCACCACGACCCGCTGACCGAGCTGCCTAACCGCGCCCTCTTCTATGACCGACTCTCCCAGGCGATCGTTCAGGCACGGCGTGATGAGCGTCGTATTGCGGTGATGTTCATCGATCTCGACTATTTCAAAGTGATCAATGATGAGCATGGTCACGATGTCGGAGATCGACTGCTCTGTGGCGTTGCTGATCGGCTCTCCGGCTGTGTACGCGAGTCCGATACTGTCGCAAGACTGGGGGGTGATGAGTTCACGGCTATTCTCACTGATATCGCCAATCCTGAAGCTGCGACAGCAGTAGCCGAGAAGATGTCTGCTTCATTGAAAAAACCGATCAGCATAGGTCGCAACAGACTCCACGTAAGCTGCAGCATTGGCATCTCGATTTTCCCAGACTGCTGCACCACCGCTGATGAACTGATCAAGTGCGCTGACAACGCGCTCTACCGCTCAAAGCATCTGGGCCGTGACCGTCACACTCTCTTTTTGAATAAAGAGTAGACTCGAGAACAGTTATCCTTCCTGCATTTTTTTGCGACACCCCTGGCGCAGACGGATATCCTGCTCTGCCCGCTCCATGAAGGGAATATCAACCACCGTTTCTACCGGGGCTTCAATAGTTGAAGACCAGAGATTCTTTCTTTCTAGCTGGTGTGTTCGAGTCATACCTGCCGTCCCCAAACAGTAGCGACAGGCTGCCAGCGGTTGCTGCGAATGACGAAAGTCACTTAACCGTTTTCTAAATCGAAGCGAGTCTTCAATACGCAATCGATCATGCTCAAACGGAGTCTGTTCGCCCGCAAGCCTAGGTCCATAGATGCTTTGTGGACAGCGATAGAAGTAACCGTCATGAATAACATCACACCGCCACAACTGCACCATCCTGCATGACTCAAAGATTCTTCGGGTAAGCGTACTATCGCGATTATTGTGCGTCGAATACTGGACTCTGAACTCACTAAACTGCAGCAGTTCCAACTCAACATTGAACGCTGCCGCCCTGCTCTTGATCAGTTCAACCGTCTCATCAGAGAGCCCCGGCTTGGGATAGATTGAGACATCGAGAGCATCAATCGCACGCCACAATTCATCCTCCATCTTCGGTAGCAAGATACCGTTTGTTACTAATAAGATTCGGGGGGCAATGCCGCTCTCTCGAACCACCCGGATCACCTCGAGCAGTTGTGGGTGCAGTAGCGGTTCACCGCCAATCAGCTTTATTGTTGATGGTAGATAGTGTCTCTTCAGCGCTGACAGCTCTCGACCTAGCTGATCAGGATCGATAAAGCGCTCGGCAACACCGGGGGAGCCGTGATTACAGTCACGACAGGTAATATTGCAGTGATCGACCACATTGATTTCGCAACAGACCTTCTGTCTCACCTTGCTGGTAAACAACGAACGAAGACCCACACTCCCCCCAGCCCGAACCACATCGGAAATAATTACACACTCACCCTGACCAATCCTGGCCAAAAGAGTCCCTGAGGCAGTACCCGACTGGCAATCAACCTCTTCGAATCGCCATGAGGCGCTTCACTGTCAATAGAGACCAGGCCGTAACCCTAAGATGAGATACCCGAACTGACGTAGACGCCATCACGATCGCGTTTCAACTCCTCGTCAGTACTGAAGTGCTGCTCATCTGCCTCTAGCTGCTGCACCTCTCGGCTTTTGTGACCACTGTGGAACAGTAGCCGATCAATCACCGCATTGATATCGCTATAGGGGGCAACCTGCAGTTCCAACAGACGATCATAGACCGCCTGATCGAGATTCACCTGTACCTGTCTAGCCATCACCCACCTCCTCTCACATGCGTGAGCCCAAGTCTATCCCCTACGATTATAGTCAACAATTCAAATCGAGTGAGTGCACCCATTGACCCATTAACTTGCCAGGGAGTGCATCAGACGAAAGATGAATCCATCATCGGTACGTTCAGACTTCGCCGCAGCATGCTGTGGCAGGTGGCTGTTCAAGGTCCTGGCGATGCGGCGTACGGCGTGTGCCGCCTCGCTGCTCGGATATTCCATGATGAATGGGCGTTTTTTTTCGTACGGCATCGGAGACCACCCCATCAAAGAGGATATATCCATCATTCTGTAGGCGACTATGAATGAAATTGAGCGCGATGTGACTGATTCGGCGGGTCGCCCGCTCTGCATCCTGTTTACTACGTGCCATGTTGAGCAACAGGTGGATATCCGCCTCGGGTGCCATGCCATGGACCGTCTTTATCGCTGCATAGGCATCCACCATCGAGGTCGGTTCGGGCGTTGCCACCACCAGCACCTCATCGGCACTGCCAGTAAACATCGTGGTGTTACGCGAGATTCCCGCACCGGTATCGATGATGAGGTAATCCGCCGCACCGCTGAGAAAGTAGAGTGCATCACGCAGTTGCAACTGCTCATCCTCACTCAGATTGGCAAGGTGCTCATCGCCAGAGGCACCCGGCACTACCCCGATACCGTAGGGCGTTTCAATCATAATCTCATCGATACGCTTTCGACCCGCAAGCACATCAGCCAAATTATCTGTCACGCGCAGATTGAGTATGACATCGATATTGGCCAGCCCCATATCCATATCCATCAGGATCACCCGCTCACCAAGATTAGCCAGTGCAATCGATAGACTCACCGCGATATTGGTTTTTCCGACTCCTCCCTTGCCCGATGTCACTGCAATGACCCGCGCCCGTGTTCCACTCTCTCTGTGCATTGCCACGCCCCTCTGGCCAACCCCATCAGCTAATTTTCAGCGTAGACGCAATTCTCGACTTGTATACTATGGTTTTTGACAACAGTTATAGTGAGCGGCGTAGATGTTTTCGTTAGGTGGTTGTTAATCAACGGTAATAAATATCGACAGGTCTATACACCAATAGCCAATTAATCTTCAGTCGAAGCGTAAACTTCTGTTTCACGACTCACTCCACCCGACAACTCACCGCTGCTCCGGTATCGATGCGCAAGAGAAGAAGCCGCCCTCCTGCTCCCTGCCACACACAGACCACACCCCATAATCTCTTAATCAATTCGCAACAGTCGGCACTACACTCAGCTCTCCGCTCTACCCGCCGACACGACCATTCTCAAAGCCAACCATGGCTGCGAAAGTGGCTCCGACTCTGGTATCGAAATGAAAACGTTAGTAATGGCCCCCGGAAACCCGCTGAATGTCGACATAGCCCACGGATTGGGGGGGGATTCGAGAAGAAGCTGTTTATCGATGAGGTCGACCATTATTTCTGTCTGCGAGCAAAGAGCAAAGGGTGCAGATTCTTTCAGGACCCAGCATGCTTGATGGAACACAATCTGGGGCAGAAGCAACGATACGGAAGCTTCATCAAAACACGGTTAAAAACCACCCACCCAAAAGAAGCTACTTCACTGTCAGGAACTCACCCTACTCGATAAACGATATGCCGACTTCTGCGACTACGCAGAGAATCGAAGAAGTAATCTATTAAGGGTTATAATTAATGGATGCACTGTAAGGATGAACGGTGTCCTGGAGAGCTCTTTTTCATGCTCATCGTCTATCTCCACGACAAAATGGGGATCTGTGGAAACAGGGTGAACATTTAGGCAATCCAGCCCGACTACTTAGATGTAGTTGTAGACTAGCTCAGAATATCCTTGAACAACGTCATGTTTGACTCGAACCGTCCATACTCACCACGCATCAGCATTGCCACTATCCGGGTGACCCTTTTGTGAAACACCCTTTCACGACCTATCTCCAGTCGTTTGTTGCAGTACGCCATCTTCTCATCGACAAAGCCACACCGTTCGCGATAGCCCTCTACACCCAAAGTACTCCTGAACCAGGTCGCAATAGCCTCCACCTCAATAAGCTTTCTCAGTTTCATCCGTTTTAAATGCCAACCGTGAATCACCTCCTTAATAGGAGATCTCACTTTCAGACCCAGCGACTGTCCGCTATGCAGACGGTATTGAAACAGCGGCTCTTCGACAGCAACGCCATAGTGGCCCTGAGTGGAAAACGCCAGTGCAAGCCAGTGGTCGTGAACCATAAAACCAGGAAACGGCGACACCAAACCTTTCAAATGCCCCCTAAAACAGAGAGCCGCACCGGTCACATAATTTCTGGCCAACAGCATCTCGCCCTGCAGATGGTGTTGGAGGTAGCGATCTCGCTTCCTGAGTGAAAACCCCACGCTTCTCCAGAGCTCCCTTCCAATCCCTTTTCCCGCCTCATCCACCAGTACCGCATCCGAGAAGGCGTAGCCTGCGCCCTCATTCTCTTGCATGGAATCAACCAGGGTGGAGACCTTATTTTCGTGCCAGATGTCGTCCTGGTCTGAGAGGAAGATCAGATCGCCGTTACAAAGTAAAACTGCTTGTTGAAAATTTTTTATGTAGCCTAAATTTCGCTCGTTATAAACGCTCCTGAAAAGACCGGGGTATGCTCTCGAATACTCCTCAATAATCTCCACCGTACCGTCGTGCGAAGCATCATCGCAAACGACTATCTCATCGGGCCGATGAGATTGAGCAAGAATGGAGTCGAGTTGCTGCGCCAGAAAACGAGTACCGTTATAGGTACACAGTGCAACAGAAACGGTCACCATATCTGCCCCCTTTTCACAAACCTACTCCATTTACCTATTCGACGTCACTCGTCGACAGGCGACGTATTATTAGAGACCGGGAATGCCGATCGGACCCGGCAGATCGGGTACGGCACAGGCGGTGAGCAGCGCCAGAACAGCCAGTGTGGTAATGAGTTGGGCCATTTTTTTCATCATCTATTTTCTCTTATTGTTGTGGAGCCACGCCTCGATCCGCGCCACACCCTCTTTCAATTTTTCAATCGAGGTTGTGTAGGCGAAGCGTAGGTAGCGCTCCGGTTGATTCGAACCAAAGTCGAGCCCCGGTGTAATGGCAACGCCTGCATCATTTAGCAGGCTGTTGGCCAGCTGATAACTATCACTACTGAAGCGCGAACAGTCGGCATAGAGATAGAAGGCTCCCTGTGGGGTAATCGGAATATCGAAACCCAAATGTCGTAGTGCTGGCAACAGGTAGTCACGCCTTTTACCAAACTCAATGCGACGCTGCTCCAGTATCGCTAGCGTATCCACTTCAAACGCGGCCAGTGCGGCATGCTGTGCCGGTGTTGGTGCGGCAAGAAAGATGTTCTGTGCAAGCTTATCGATTTCACGCACGTAGGACTCAGGTGCAACTATCCATCCGAGTCGCCATCCGGTCATGCCGAAATATTTCGAGAAGCTGTTGACGATAAAGAGTTGATCGGAAATCGCCGCCGCACTCGGTGGACGATCGGCGTAGATCAGGCCGTGGTAGATCTCATCGACAATGACCCGGCCACCCTTCGCATTCACAAACTCAACGATTGCCCTCAGCTCATCCTCGGGCACGATCGTGCCGGTCGGATTGGCAGGAGATGCGAGCAGTACGGCCCGACTCCGCTCGCTCCAGTGCGCCTCGACCTGTTTGAGGGTGAGCTGGTAGCCGCTCTCTGCATCGACGGGGATTCCGACGGCCTTCCCCTCGAAGAGTCTTACGAAGTGGCGATTGCAGGGATAGCCCGGATCGGCCATCAACACCTCATCACCCGGATCGACCAGCACACCCATGATCAACTGCAGGGCACCGGAGGCACCCGGGGTAATGATGAATCGCTCGGCAGGCACATCGGCACCCAGCTGATCGCGGTAGTATGCGGAGAGCGCCTCGCGCAGTGCAGGTAGACCGACGGCTGGCGTGTAGTGGGTCTTACCTGCCGCCAGTGCCGCCCTACCCGCCTCGATAATCGGTTCTGGTGTTACGAAATCGGGCTCACCCACCTCCATATGGATGATGGAACGCCCCTCTGCCTCCAGCGCACGGGCGCGCGCCAGTAGATCCATGACATGGAACGGTTCAATCTCGCCCATGCGCTGGGCGATATGGGCCTCAGGTGGCTGCTCAGCCGCCATGCAGACGTCTTACCATCTCAAGATCGAGACAGTTTGAACCGTTCGCATCACCGTTGATCACCTCGAACGGTGCATCGGGCTCACCCCACTCATTGAGGATGATTTCAGCACCCTCAAAATCCTCATCGCGTGTGTAACCGTTCACTGCAACGATGGTCTTCAGCTTGGCACCAAGCGAGGAGCGAATACCGTTATAAGAGTCTTCAAAGGCGATGCACTGCTCCGGCTTGAGCCCCATCTGCTCCATCGCATAGTCGTAGATATCGGGAGCGGGTTTTTTCGCCGGGACGATATCGCCTGCGGCGATCACTTCAAACCAGGCCATTGAGCCGGGTGCGAGTGCATTTTCCAGTAGCGCCTCGACGTTGGCCGGTGTGGTGGTGGTCGAGACCGCCAGTCGCAGACCTGCCGCACGCGCCTCGTCGATCAGACGTCTAACACCGCTGCGCAGTGGAATCACACCGTTACTGAGCAGCTTCACATAGTGGGCGGTCTTCGCCTTGTGCAGTCCGGCGATGAACTCATCGAGATCATCGGGACGTTTGAATTCGGTGTTGTAGTTATCGAGGTAGTAGCGGATGCGCTCCTTACCCCCGGTTACTGCCAGTAGTTTGCCGTAGAGCTCCTCTGACCACTCCCAGTCGAGACCGGCATCGGCAAAGGCGAGGTTAAAGGCGACGCGGTGACCATCTCGCTCTGTATCGGCAAGGGTGCCATCGACATCGAACAATAGTGCTTCCAGTTGACTCATTCTTTCTCTCCTACTTTCGAGCGCCGAAGCATACCGCAACCCCTGAACTCATGCAGCCACACCGCCGCCACAGATTGTAAGACATTGTAAAAAATGACTTTTTATTCGGTATACGGCCATTAATAAGACTATTGGCACCTCAATCTGCTTTTGGTATAGAATTCCGGCTTTGTTTTTAGCAGGCAGGAGCCTATTAAAATGGCGGTAAAGAAAGTCACCAAAAAAGCAGCAACCAAAAAAGCAGCCCCGAAAAAGAAGGCTGTTGCCAAGAAGGCAGCACCCGCTAAAAAGGCTGCTCCAGCAAAGAAGGCTGCTCCTAAAAAGAAAGCTGTCGCTAAAAAAGCGGCTCCTAAGAAGAAGAGCGCTAAGAAGAAGTCCGCTGCCGATACCGGTACAGCCACTGGCTTCACACCCTATGTAGAGAAGAAGGGTGAGGAGTACATGAACGACGATCACGTCGAGCATTTCCGTGATCTGCTGATGATCTGGAAGCATGAGCTGATGGAAGAGGTCGACCGCACCATGCACCACATGCAGGACGATGCGGCCAACTACCCCGATCCCAACGATCGCGCCACCCAGGAGGAGGAGTTCAGCCTTGAGCTTCGCACCCGTGATCGTGAGCGCAAACTGATCAAGAAGATCGACGAGAGCCTTGAGAACCTTGAGGCCGGTGACTACGGTTACTGCGAGTCGTGCGGTATTGAGATCGGTGTTCGTCGCCTTGAGGCACGCCCCACCGCCACCCTCTGCATCGACTGCAAGACCCTCGATGAGATCCGCGAGAAGCAGCGCGGCTGATCGTAGCGATCTGTAGAGCAAACAACGCCTCTCCCTGTGAGAGGCGTTTTTGTTTCTAGCTCCATAAATGCACCCTGATTAGCGAGCCGATAGCCATGACCGAACCACTCAACGCCATCGATGCAATCAAACAGCGTAGCTCCACCCGCGCCTACCTCGACCAGCCGGTGGGCCGAGAGCTGATCACCACCCTGCTCGATACCGCCCGTTACGCCCCCTCCGGGGTCAATATCCAGCCCTGGCAGGTGGCGGTGGTTACAGGTAAAACCAAGCGGCTGCTCGGTGAACGCATAATCGCCGCCCGAGACAGCGGTGCGACCGAGAACCCCGACTACGCCTACTACCCCTCTGAGTGGCGTGAACCCTACAAACAGCGCCGCAAGGCGACCGGACTGGCACTCTACAGCGCGCTGAAGATCAGCCGTGAGGATAGGGATAAACAGCGCGAGGCGTGGTATCGCAACTATCGCTTTTTTGATGCGCCGGTCGGTCTGGTTTATTTCATCGATAGCGATCTCTCACAGGGTGCCTGGATCGACATGGGCCTCTTCCTGCAGAGCGTGATGGTCGCGGCCCAGTCACTCGGCCTGGCCACCTGCCCACAGGCAGCGCTGGCGGAGTACCCCGATATCGTGCGCGAGACACTCGGTTATAGCAGCGACAAACAGGTGGTCTGTGGCATGGCACTCGGCTACGCCGATCCCGACCATCCAGTGAACAGCTACCGTACTGAAAGAGAGCCGGTTGAGTCGTTCACCCAGTGGTTTGAGTAACAGACAACTGTCCAACGATGACCGACGTCTCTAACTACATCGGCCGCTTCGCCCCCTCCCCGACTGGCCCACTCCACTTCGGCTCACTGGTCGCCGCCCTCGGCAGCTATCTACAGGCACGCAGTCGTGGCGGCCAGTGGCTGCTACGCGTTGAAGATATCGATCCACCGCGTGAGGTGGCCGGCGCCACCGACGAGATACTGAGAGCCCTCGACCACTACGGCCTCCACTGGGATGGCGAGACGCTCTACCAGAGCCAGCGCAGCGAGGCCTACCTGGAAGCGATCGATCAACTCCATCATGACGACGCACTCTTCTACTGTCGTTGCAGCCGCAAACAGATTGCCACGGCAGCAGAGCAGGCAGGCCTTGCCAGTGGCGTCTATCCCGGCAGCTGTCGCAGCACCACCCAACCACCACATGGCCATCACGCAGTACGCCTGCTGATCGAAAATGAGACGATCCGATTTAATGATTCGCTGCAGGGCGAAATATCCCAGCAGATGGCCCGTGAAGTAGGTGATTTTGTGATTCGTCGCGCCGACGGCCTCTTCGCCTACCAGCTGGCAGTGGTGATCGATGATGCCGCACAGGGCATCACCGAGGTAGTACGCGGCTCCGACCTGCTCGACTCAACCCCACGTCAAATCCTTCTACAGCAGCGCCTAGGTCTGCCACAGCCCGACTATCTCCACCTGCCGGTAGCGGTCAACGCCGCCGGAGAGAAGCTAAGCAAACAGACCTTCGCCACCGCCATCCCATTCGATAACCCAGTACCACTGCTTATCAAGGCACTGCAATTTCTTGGTCAAAAGCCCGACTCTGAACTCAGAGATGCCGAGCATGACGAGCTACTGCGGTGGGCTATCGAGCACTGGCGACCCGAGCAGATCGCTGCACAACGAGCCATCGAACACACAGGTTAAATATAGCCCGGATGCAACGCAGCAAGATAAGCCGCAGGCTCGAGTCCTTTAGGGAAGTCCGGAAAATCTTTTTAGCAGCTGTTCCGAGCAAGCAATATGACAACCCGGCATAACCGCAAAGGACGCGAAGGCACGCAAAGTGGTAATCGGTGCATGGAAGAGACTAACCGCTGTGCATCTGATATCCGACCAATCGTTGGCGGCCTATCACAACACGCTTTGATGCATATCCCATTGACTTAGAGTGTGAATTGCAGGGTAATAGAGACGTCAAACCTGCACCGGCCCGCAAACAGACCGACCTGCATGGAAGTAACACACAAATAAAAACAGGTGGTTACGGCTAACTATGAGCCGACCAACAAATAAAACAGGGAGCGTTTTCATTGTGTCAATTCACTGCGTCGCACTGATATCCAACCAACAAAACCGTATTCACCCAATCGTGATAGGTGGAATCCGTAGCATTAGTAATAGTGCAGATTCTGTCTAACATACTGTTATAAGTCATATGAACGGTAAGGAACTGGCAGAAGGACTTGGTCGTATAAGGCAGACTAAATCGCTAACAGATTATCCGCTGTTAATCTTTACGGTGTGTGTTGTTGTGTTCTTTGTATTAAAGAAACTTAATTTAGAAGCATGGTTTAAGCCAATATATCAGCTCTCATTTGTACTAGCGATTCTCGGCTTCATCATGCTTTTTGTGCAAGAATCAATCAAGTGCCCAAATTGCGGAAAGAAGTTTAATGTTAAAATCAATGGGTATTCGTTTGTGCGCAACCTGTTTAGTCGAAAATGTATGAATTGCGGCCTTAAACTCGATGGAAGCAACATTGAGGAATACCATAATGACTTATAACAAGTCATTCAAACCGACCCACCTCCGCGGCGCTTATTTTGTGCTATACAGCACAAAATAAGCGCCGCGGAGGTGGGTCGGTTTAATTCTGCGTTATGTTCATGAGGAGTTATGAAACAACCAGAACTATACAGGCTAATTTGGCCGCAACAGGGGTATTCTCGATTTGCTATTTATATGCATGGGTGAGCTTATTGGGTTCCTATGTGTGGAAAAGCAAAAAAGGCAACCCCCTTTTGATTTGTTAAACAATTATATAGACATGCAGACATGAGCTCATTTACGGAAAACATGACAAAAAAGGAGTGGGAGGTATTCTGCGAAATAATGCTGCGTTATCATTACGGCCAACCTTACTTTTGGTCTGTTCCTGATGAGGACAGTGGCGACTACGGAATAGAATTTTATACAGCTGATGGAACTATTTTTCAGTGCTACTACCCAGATCTTTCTGTCGATATGGCAACCTATAAAAAAAAGATCCAGAAAAAGATTAATGATGATCTGAAAAATTAAAACTATACGAAACAGAAATCGACAAAATGCTTGATGGGGTAGCGGTAAAGCAATGGATTTTACTAACCCAGCAGAACAAATCTAAAGACTTAATCACTTATTGCAGCAAAAAGAAGAAAGAAACATTAGATAAAGGCATATCTTATATTGATAGCAATGAATTTAAGGTTAAGATTGAAACAGCGGAGTCCTTTCCGGACGCAAAGCTGTACGCGCAAAACCTTTACCTAAAGACAATTGACATTCCTCTGAGGGAAGTTAGCGACACCGATAAGGCTGCCTGGAAGGGAACCAATAGCGTCTTCTCTGACAATGTAGAGAGAAAATCCAACTCAATAATTGATGGCGATTCAAGAGATTTTCAAGATCGCGTAG
Source organism: Solemya pervernicosa gill symbiont (assembly GCF_002020875.1). Classification (NCBI taxonomy): domain Bacteria; kingdom Pseudomonadati; phylum Pseudomonadota; class Gammaproteobacteria; species Solemya pervernicosa gill symbiont. The sequence continues at coordinate 14,093 of NZ_MPRL01000071.1, forward strand.
TAACGAAATATATACAGATTAATAAGTTCCTTGATCAGCTGAGAGATGATCACCCTGATTTGCATAATAAGATCGAGGACAGCGCAAGGGCCCAACTTGAATCAATGCAAGACGAGTCGATATTGGAAAACGATATCGATAAGGAATTCATTAAAAGAATTGTTATCAGCAATAAAAATTCTTTTGAGAAATATTCCAATTTCTTTTCGTACAAGAATACGCAGTCATTGTCATTTGGTATTTGTCGAAATGGATTGCTGAGTGCCACATGGATTTTGTAAATGAGTGATCATTCCATAGTGAAACCAGTTGTAAGCAATAAGCCTTACTCTATACCAATAGAAATGAGACCGCTTTGGAGAATCAGCCTGTTGATCGCTTCTATAGCTACCCTGGGTGGTGAGAAGCGTTACCTTAGCGTCAAGAAAGCAAATATGTGGGATGAGTATGAGATCTACTGAAAAACCGTGCCAGAGAGCATTATTCTCTAATATTAGAAATAATTGTTCTCTGACACGGTTTAACTTTCGGTTTAACTAGCCGTAATAAGCCATGAAGCTAACGAGTTACGATAAACTTCGGCCTTGGACAAATATCGAAAGATGTGCTTGTAAGTCTGTTACCCAACTTGTGCTAGTAGATTTACTGACTGATAATCCTATCCATTGTTTTACTTGCAAAAATGAAATCGATGCAGAGTCTATAGGATTGTCCGAATCATTGGTTGATGAAGTTGCATGTTGGTTTGCAATTTCTCACGCACTTTATGAGCTCTGGCTACAATCCGGCGAGTATGAAGATTATGCAAAACAAAATCTTACGGATAAAAATAGCCAAGTAAACATTGATGGCATGGCAGTCGCTAAAAAATTATCTAAACATTATAAAACCTACTATTTATGGTTTTACGATACTGACGATGGCTCTCCGAATCACTGCCCAAACTGTTACAAGCCTCTAGATCAAAATGTTAAGTTCGCAACAGGTAAGTGTGATGCATGCAATATCATGGTGTAAGGTTCCTCCTAGTATCAAGGCGCTCAAGTGGACGCTAAACATCCCCCGTTAAACGTATGGACACATTGAGATACATATTAATTATTCCCACAACCATATCGGGGAGTCGCTATTTTTGCGGAAGCTTGTTTTGGGCGTCCAAGCCCAAGCAAGCGGCAAATACTTAACGCGACCGTTTATGCCTACGGCGCCC
>NZ_MPRL01000072.1:0-26764 GCF_002020875.1 Solemya pervernicosa gill symbiont
GGGGCGCCGTAGGCATAAACGGTCGCGTTAAGTATTTGCCGCTTGCTTGGGCTTGGATGCCCAAAACAAGCTTCCGCAAAAATAGCGACTCCCCGGCTGATGATTTTAAAAACAACAAAAAACAACGAAATATAGAGAGGTTGGGAATATGCCAATTACCACTACAATGGCGGCTGATAACAGTACGGTTAATATTGCTGTCAGCGGTCGTTTTGACTTTAATCTGCACAAAGATTTCCGTGAGGCCTATAAGCAACAGGACGTAAAGGCCTACGTTATCGATCTGGCGGGTACTGAATATATGGATAGCTCGGCGCTCGGTATGCTCTTGCTGCTACGAGAACATGCTGGCGGTGATAGCAGCGATATCAAGATCATTAACGCCAATCCAGAAATCAGCAAGATCCTCACTATCTCAAATTTCCATCGTCTCTTTAACGTCAGCTAACAACGGGAGTAGTCCCGTTGTGGAAGGCTCGACAAATGGAGCTTCGTCACCAGACGAGGCTCCGCCTCTCAAGATTCTGATTGTCGATGATGACCAGACCAACCGTCTGGTCCTTGAGGCAATTCTCAAAAAGTACGGTTTTCAAATTCTTGCCGCCGATGATGGCAGTAGCGCGGTGACGCTGTTTAAACAGCAGCAACCCGATCTGGTGTTGATGGATGTGATGATGCCGATCATGGACGGTTACGAAGCGACGCGCCAGATCAAGGCGATATCGGTTGACCGATTTGTACCGATTATCTTTCTAACCGCACTCAACGATGAGAAGGCGCTGGCAGAGTGTGTTAGTTGCGGGGGCGATGATTTTCTGACTAAACCCTACAACCACGTCATCCTCAAAGCGAAGATCGATGCGCTGATGCGCATGCGTGAGCTTTATATCGAAGTTAAGGCGCAGAAGGATGAACTCAGTTATCACCACGAGCGTCTGAGACGCGAACATGAAATCGCTGAGCGAGTCTTCGCCAACGTAATCAAACCGACGGCCTTCTCGGTTCCCAATATCAAACACATGCTCTCCCCGATGGCGATGGCCAATGGCGATATGCTGCTGGTAGGGCAGAAACCCTCCTCGGACTACCACTATCTGTTGGGGGATTTCACCGGTCATGGACTTTCAGCCGCAATTGGTGCGTTGCCGGTCTCCGATATCTTCTACACCATGACCCGCAAGGGATTCCATATCAGTGATATCGCGGCTGAGATCAATCGCAAACTCAAGCTGATTCTGCCAACCGGAATGTTCTTTGCCGCTTGTCTGGTTGAGTTTGATCACAAGAAAGGGGCGGTATCGATATGGAATGGTGGTATTCCCGATCTGCTGCTCTGTGACGAGAAGGGAATTACACGCAAAGTGGCTGCGCAGCATCTTCCGCTTGGTGTGTTAAATGATGGACAGTTTGATCGAGCGATGGATCGATTCGAGGTCGTGGGTGAAAACCGTATCTATATCTACTCGGACGGTATCATTGAATCGACCAATGAAGCGGGTGAGATGTTTGGTCAGCAACGTTTTGATGCCGCATTTACTTCTACCCGTGATCCATCCTCATGGTTTGAGACGATACAGGCATCACTGGAGCAGTTCCGGGGGAGTGCTCCACAGAGTGATGACCTGACGCTGTTGGAAATTCACTGCAATGCGGTTGAGAACGCCTTGGCGGGGACCAAGCAACCTGCAGTTGTCCATGCAACGGCAGAGGCTTCCGAGTGGGGCTTTGTTGTTGAGTTGGGCGCATCGGCGCTACGCATGCTCGATCCAAAACCGATGTTGACCCAGATGTTGGTCGATATTCAGGGGCTTGAGGAGCATCGTGAACGACTCTATATGGTGTTGACTGAGCTCTATGCCAATGCACTTGAACACGGTCTTTTAAAACTCGATTCGGCGTTGAAGCGAACCGAGAATGGCTTTATTGAGTACTACACAAAACGTGAAGCAGCCCTGCTGTCGTTGGAGGAGGGGTGGATCAAAATCGATATCTCCCATCAACCTGATGAGACAGGCGGTCGATTGACCATCCGACTCGAAGATAGTGGGGATGGTTTTAGTGTGGATGATGCACCGGCGGCGCTTGAGGGGAATCTGGCGCTGTGCGGCCGGGGTGTCGAACTGGTTAGATCGCTCTGTGAGACGGTGACCTACCATGGAAATGGAAACTGTGTTGAAGCGATTTATAAGTGGGAGGGGTGACCCACTCTCTCAATAGCTGAACAATATTATGGAAGTGCTCTTCCATCACTTTGCCTGGATATAAGATGTCTCTAAGAATAAAAATAACATTGCCAATCCTGCTGCTCGGCATTCTCTTTACGCTCTACTTTAACTACATCTGGAAAGCGGGCCACCTGGCGGAGGCGCGTAAACACAACGTTGAAGAGTCGCAGCGAGAACTGACTGAGTTTGCAAAGATGGTCGGTGGGCTGGTTGATCAAGAGGATGACGAAGAGCTCAGCTCGATCCTTGATGATATTCACGCCGCACACTCACTATGGGTAGAGCTGGGTGTTCGCTGGAGTGGTGGGCGCACAGTTACCTCTAACTTCAGTCGCCCTGCAGTGGCTGATTCCAGTCTGATCTATCGACAACAGACTGCTGTAGAAGGGGGGCATGCTGGTCAGCCACAGCTGTTCGCCGTTCTGGATCTGTCGGCCACCCATGAAGAGCGACACTACGAAGAGTTGCTCTGGTCTCTATTGAGCATCCTTTTGCTCTTTGCCGTCGTTTCGTTACTACTGCTTGAGTGGTTGGTGCGTAGACCTGTTGAGGGGTTGGTTACGGCGGCTCAATCTGTTGCAGATGGAAATTTTGAGAGCCTTCTACCAAGATCGAGAAATGATGAGGTCGGCGGGCTGATTCATCACTTCGATGTGATGCGGCAGTCACTGAAGAGTCAGTCAACTCAGCTGGCAGAGGAGATCGAAGGACACCGTCGAGCCGAGGTTAAGATTGAGCATGACTACCACGCGCAGCGGGTACTCAGTTCAATATTGAGGATCTCCCTGGAACCGACCAAGCTCGAAGAGCTGCTCGGCTGCACGCTCGATCTGTTAATGACCGTACCCTGGCTCGATATTGAGGCGAAGGGGTGTATGTTTCTCGCCGATGAGAAGGCGGATACGCTGCATATGGTTGCCCAACGTGGTCTCTCTGAAGAGATACGAGGACTCTGTTCAACGCTGCCGGTTGGAAAGTGTATCTGCGGTCAGGCCGCAGAACGGCGAGAGATCTTCTGTGTTACTCACGTCGATGAGCGGCATGAGATTCGGCCAGAGGGGATTCACGATCACGGTCACCTCTGTGTGCCGATCATGATCGAAGATCATCTGCTTGGAATTATTAATCTCTACACCATGGCGGGTGTCGAGGCGAGTGTCGATACCATCGATCTGCTCAGCTCAGTCTCCAATACACTCGCCAGTGTAATTCAGCGCATGCGCGCCACCCATGCGCTTGAAGATGCGCAGCAGGCACTCGAGCAGCGAGTAATCGAACGAACCTCTGAACTTGAGACTGCCAATGATCAGCTGCTCAATGAGATGGTGATTCGAAATGACGCAGAGGAGCAGGCGAAGCGCTCTATTGCAGAGTTAGAGACGCAGAAGTTTGCCCTCGATCAACACTCGATTGTGGGTATTGCTGATCGTGAAGGGCGTATCTCCTACGCTAATGACCTCTTCTGTGCGATCAGTAAATATTCACGTGACGAGCTGATCGGTGAAGATCACCGGATTCTCAACTCGGGTTATCACTCCTCATCCTTTTTTAAAGAGATGTGGCTGACCATCACGCGTGGAGAAGTGTGGCGTGGTGAGATTAGAAATCAAAATAAAGAGGGCAATTACTACTGGGTCGACACTACTATTGTCCCGTTCATGGATGATAGCGGTCGCCCCTATCAGTTTGTCTCGATCAGAACTGATATCACTGAACGCAAACGTACCCTGTGGCAGCAGCAGGCACGTCAGGAGCGTCTACGCGAACACCAGACGGCACTGCTGGGTCTGACAAAGGGGATTTCGCACGAAGAGGTCAGTCTGGATGTCTCGATCGAGCGGGTGGCGCAGGTTCTGCTCAAAACGCTCAATGTTGCCCGCGTCAGTATCTGGTTCTTCGATAGCAGCGAGAGTCGCCTCTACGGTAAGGCCTATTACTGTGCAGGCAATGAACATCTCGATAGTGATGCAGAGAGTCTAATGAGAAGCCGCTATCCCAGCTTCTTTAATGCCCTTGAGGAGCGACATCTTTTTGTGGCCTCTGCGGTGCAGAGCGATCATGTCTTTGCTGAGATCTACAACGACTGTTTTGCTGCGCACGATGTGCAGTCAGTTATCGGAGCCACGATCCGACAAAGTGGTGATGTGGTCGGTGTGCTATTTGCGGAACACTGTGGTGAGGAGCGTTACTGGCACACCGATGAGCAGGGTTTTGTGAATAACATTGCCGATATGGTGACAGTGGCGCTTGAGCAGGCAGCACGAATCGAGACTGAAAATGCACTCAAGCTTGCCAGAGATACAGCGGTACAGGCATCGAAAGTGAAATCGGAATTTCTCGCGGCGATGAGCCACGAGATTCGCACACCGATGAATGGCGTGCTCGGTATGCTTGGTCTGCTCGAAGATACGGAGCTCAATAATGAGCAGGGTAACTACGTCTCTACCGCCAACGGTTCAGCGCAGACGCTGCTGACGCTGCTCAACGATATTCTTGATTTCTCCAAGCTTGAAGCGGGGCGCGTTGAGCTCGAGGCGATTGAGTTCGACCTGTTCCAGCTCTGTGGTGATGTGTGTGATCTGGCCGCCGGTAACGCCTATAACAAGGGACTGGAAATCACCTGCGATATCGATGAACAGGTGCCTGAGTTTGTGGTGGCCGATCCAACCCGTCTGCGCCAGGTTATTACCAATCTATTGGGTAATGCCGTCAAATTTACCAGTGAAGGTGAGATTCGATTCAAGGTGGCCGTGCAGTCAAAAGAGGGCAGTCGTCTGCGCTTGAGGTTTGATGTGCACGATACCGGTATCGGTGTTGATGCAACGGCTCGAGGTCAGATTTTCGGTGCCTTCTCACAGGCAGATGGGTCAACCTCTCGCAAGTATGGTGGCACCGGTCTGGGGCTGAGTATCAGCAAACAGCTGGTCGATGCCATGGGTGGTGAGATCGATGTCGATTCAATTCCGGGAGAGGGGAGTGACTTCTGGTTTGCCATCGATGTCGAACTGGGCGGTGGGCTGAGACCCTCAATTTGTGATAGCTGTCTGAGAGATGTGAAGGTGCTGATCGCCGATAGCCACCCACACAGCAGCGCTGTTATCGCCACCTACCTTGATCAGATGGGAGCAGATTTTGAGATCGTAGAGGGTGCCGAATCACTGGTTGAAACAGTCGATAACTCAGAGGGTAGGCAGCAGTTTGAGATTGCGATTATCGATGCTGCAATCTCACAGCAGTTGCCGGTGGAGGAGCTGCCAGGGCTGAAAAGCATTGCCGCCTCAATCATCTGTCTGGCGAGGGCTGGGCAGATTAAGGATGATGACTGCAGACGTCTTGCGCACAGCGCCACGCTGATTAAACCGGTTGGCCCAAGACGATTGGCCGATGTGGTTGATGAGGTGATACATGTCGATACTGATCCACACGCGCAGTTAGTTGCTGTCGATAGCCAGGCGTCTGTGCGCAAGGATCGTATCCTGGTGGTCGATGATAATCAGGTCAATCAACGTGTCGCCGTTTCGATTCTCAGCAAACTCGGTTTTCAGGCCGATGTGGTCGATAACGGTCGTAAAGCTGTGGAAGCCTCTGCTGAGGGAGGTTACGACCTGATCTTGATGGATTGCCAGATGCCAGAGATGGATGGCTATGAGGCCTCTGGTGAGATCCGCAAGCTGGCCGGCAGTGCTGCAAATACGACTATTGTGGCGATGACGGCACACGTGCTCGAGGGCGAGCGTGAGCGTTGTATTGAGGCCGGAATGGATGACTATATCTCCAAGCCGATTCAGGTTGCTCTGTTGGGCGAACTCCTCCAGCATTGGTTGGGTGAGGGCGAGCAGCTGGAGGCGGCTGAGAGTGTTGAGACTGTGAGCAAGGAGGGGGTCGATCCTGCAGTTGTTGCAGAGTTACGCAATATGATGGGCGATGAGGCGCTAGGGAGTTTGGCAACCATCTTCCTGGACGATATGGCACTACGTATCGATGAGATGACCTCGGCACTGAACGATTCGAATCCAGATTCGTTCATCCTGGCGGCGCACACCCTCAAGGGGAGCAGTAGCAATGTTGGTGCCAGAGAGTTGTTCAATTTCTGTCAGCAGATCGAGACCGACGTCCGGGCTGATGGACTTGATGCCATAAAAGAGTCATTCGACCAGATTCTCGATATCTCAGAACGGGTTCGTTCAGGGCTGAACGAGGCTGTGGCGGCGGAGTAACCGTTCTCGAACAGTCGCCGGTGGTGAGCAGAGATAATCGTTGAACAGCGTTTTATCGGTGATGAGATGTTGAAACGGATGGCCTGCTGGTGACGGCCGCCAGCTACGACACCCTTGAGGCAGCACCGGGTGAATCTGACCGTGATCCGTGAGCACGTGCCATCGAAAACCAGCGACGGCTAGTGACTCGCAGTCGTAGACTGGGCGAATACTGTGGTGTAGCTGATTGCGTGGTCCTGATCGAGGCCAATAGTGTAGAGAGGTAGGCGTAGCCACCCTCGTAGCAACTTGGCATCAATTAGCAATACCGCCCCTTCAGTCGCTGTATGGTCTGTAACAGCTCATTACAGGTCGTCTGTAGTGGCGTACTCCAGCACCTCTCCCCGACTTCGTTATAGATCCTCCCATCTATCATTGTCCCGGCTGTCAGCCGCTATTCTGGGAGGGGCGTCATTCGTGACCTATGCGTGGGCATCTCAAACGTTGGAACGCGGGTCATTTCAACGTTTGCTGAATAGCCCCAAAAGGGGGGCTGGATCATGCATCGGCACGCCAAATCGGGTATCCTTCCGCCCTTGATTCGATCCACCTGTGCCAATAACCGGATCTCCGGTGCGGTTTGAGGTGAGATCGTCCCATCCATTTTCGGGCCAGTAGCCCATGAGTGAGCCAACAGGGGTAGATATGTTCAGCAAAGAGATGACGATCAGCGGCTATGACGATGAACTGTGGTCTGCGATGCAGGGTGAGGAGTGCCGTCAGGAGGAGCATATCGAACTGATCGCCTCTGAGAACTACGCCAGCCCGCGTGTGATGCAGGCGCAGGGCTCTGCACTGACCAATAAGTACGCTGAGGGCTACCCGGAGAAGCGCTACTACGGCGGTTGTGAGTATGTCGATATCGCCGAGCAGCTCGCCATTGATCGCGTCAAGAAACTATTCGATGCCGACTACGCCAACGTCCAGCCCCACTCCGGTTCTCAGGCCAATGCGGCGGTCTACATGGCACTGGTGCAGCCGGGCGATACCATCCTTGGTATGTCGCTGGCCCACGGTGGTCACCTCACCCACGGCGCTAAGCCCAACTTCTCCGGCAAGATCTACAATGCCATTCAGTATGGACTGAATCCCGAGACCGGAGAGATCGATTACGACGAGGTAGTGGCGTTGGCGCGTGAGCACCAGCCGAAAATGATCGTCGCTGGCTTCTCGGCCTATTCACGCGTGATCGACTGGCAGCGTTTCCGTGACATCGCCGATGAGGTGGGTGCCTATCTCTTCGTCGACATGGCCCACGTCGCCGGCCTGATCGCGGCAGGTGTCTACCCCAGCCCGGTCGGTATTGCCGACGTCACCACCTCCACCACCCACAAGACCCTGCGCGGTCCGCGTGGCGGCATTATCCTCGCCAAGTCGAATCCCGAGATTGAGAAGAAACTCAACTCACTGGTCTTCCCCGGCACACAGGGTGGTCCGCTGATGCACGTGATCGCCGCCAAGGCGGTCGCTTTCAAGGAGGCACTGGAGCCGGAGTTCAAAAGCTATCAGGAGCAGGTGGTGGTCAATGCCCGTGAGATGGCCAAGGTCTTCATCGAACGCGGTTACGATGTCGTCTCCGGCGGCACCGACAACCACCTCTTCCTGGTCAGCTTCATCAAGTCTGGCCTCACCGGTAAGGAGGTCGATGGCTGGCTCGGTAGCGCTAATATCACCGTCAACATGAATGCCGTACCGAATGATCCGCAGTCGCCCTTCGTCACCAGCGGTATCCGTATCGGTACCCCGGCGGTCACTACCCGTGGCTTCAGCGCTGAGGATTGCCACAAACTGGCGAGCTGGATGTGCGATGTGATCGACGCGCGTGGTGATGGCGATGTGATTGGCCACGTGAAGAACGAAGTGCTGGCGATCTGCAAACGTCTGCCGGTCTACGCCTGAGCCGTTCCGGACTGAAGTCGTTAAACCATGCGTTGTCCCTTCTGCGGTGAAGATGAGACCAAGGTGATTGATTCACGCCTCGCTGGCGAGGGTGATCAGATCCGACGTCGTCGCGCCTGTCAGGCCTGTAACGAACGTTTCACCACCTATGAGAAGGCGGAGCTGCTGCTGCCGCGCATCATCAAGAGCGACGGTGTGCGTGAACCCTACGATGAGCAGAAGCTGCGCCGCGGCATGATGCATGCGCTGGAAAAACGCCCAGTCGAGGCCGATCGAGTCGAGGATGCGATTCATCATGTCGAGCAGCAGCTGCGTGGCAGTGGTGAGCGCGAGGTGAGTAGTCGTCAGGTTGGCGATTGGGTGATGGAGGAGCTGCGTGCACTTGATCAGGTTGCCTATGTCCGGTTCGCCTCAATCTACCGTAGCTTTGAGGATGTGAACGCCTTCCGTGAAGAGATCGATCGTCTCGAGCAGACCCCTTCACCGGAACTGAAAAAACACCAGCTCGACCTGCCGATGGGGAACAAGAAGTAGTGGTATCTGTAGAAGATCGTCAGTTTATGGCGCGCGCGATCGAACTCGCTGCGCGCGGCCGTTACACCACTCCACCCAATCCGTGTGTCGGCTGCGTGATTGTACAGAGTGGTGAGGTGGTCGGTGAGGGTTGGCATCAGCGCGCTGGTGAGGACCATGCCGAGATCAACGCACTCAAGAGTGCTGGTAGTGCGGCCGGGGGCGCGACTGCCTACGTCACGCTCGAACCCTGCTCACACCACGGCCGCACGCCACCCTGTAGTCAGGCTCTGATCAAGGCGGGGGTTGCCCGTGTTGTGGTCGCTATGGAAGACCCCAATCCTCAGGTGGCAGGCAGTGGACTCAACGAGCTACGCGAGGCCGGTATCACGGTTGAGAGCGGCGTACTGAGTGGAGAGGCTGAGGCGCTCAATCCCGGTTTTGTAAAACGCATGCGTGAGGGCAGACCGCTGGTACGTAGCAAGTTGGCGATGAGTCTCGATGGACGTACCGCGATGGCCTCGGGTGAGAGTGTCTGGATTACCGGTAGCGATGCGCGTCGTGATGTGCACCGCATGCGTGCTGCCAGCTGCGCGATTGTGACCGGTGTCGGTACGGTTCTGGCCGATGACCCCTCGTTGAATGTTCGTCTTGAAGAGGATGAGTATGAGGGTGAGCTGCGCCAGCCGCTGCGTGTGGTGCTCGATCCACGCCTGAGCACCCCGGTCGATGCCAAGATGTTGAAGTTACCAGGGCGCACGCTGATTGTTACTGCCTGTGATGATGAGGAGCAGGTCGAACTACTCAACGCGGCAGGTGCCGATGTGCTGGTGCTGCCAGCGCGCGAGGATGCGATCGATCTACCTGAGCTGATGCGTCAGCTGGCGGCACTCGAGATCAACGAGGTGATGCTGGAGACCGGTGCTACCCTGAGTGGTGCGATGCTGCAGGCGGGGCTGATCGACGAGATGGTTGTCTACGTGGCACCGCATCTGATGGGTAACAGCGCACGGGGTCTTTTCCACCTGCCGGGGCTTGAGCAGATGGACCAGCGGATCGATCTTAAGATCGACGATATTCGCGCAGTGGGCGACGACTGGCGTATCACCGCGCGGCCCACAGTTAACTGAGTCTGAACAGCAGATATGTTTACAGGTATCATAGAGGCGATCGGCGAAGTGGCCGCAATGGAGCGCAGGGGTGATGATCTGCGCCTGCGCATCAATAGTGGTGCGCTCGATCTGGCGGATCTCAAGTTGGGCGACAGCGTTGCCACCAACGGTGTCTGCCTAACGGTGATCGATCTACCGGGTGATGGTTACTGGGCCGATGTCTCGGCTGAGACCCTTACCTGCAGCAACTACGACCAGCTCAAGGTCGGCACACGCTGTAATCTTGAGAAGGCGATGACTCCGACCACGCGTCTAGGCGGTCATCTGGTTAGCGGCCATGTCGATGGTGTGGGTGAGGTGTTATCGCGCTGGGACGAGGGGCGCTCGGTGCGTTTTAGAATTTGCGCACCTGCAGCGTTGGCTAAGTTTATCGCGGCCAAGGGTTCGATCACCATTAACGGGGTCAGCCTGACGGTGAATAACGTCGATGGCAGTGAGTTTGAACTCAACATCGTGCCGCATACCCTGCAGGAGACGACGCTGCAGGAGATGCGTGGCGGTAGTCGACTCAATCTCGAGGTGGATGTGATTGCACGCTATCTGGAACGGCTGCTACAGGGTGAACAGGCAGCCGAGAAACAGAGTGGTGGATTAGGGCGCGATTTTCTCGCGGCACACGGTTTTTTAGGTGGCGGTGCTTAACTACCGTCAACACAACTTGGAAAAGTAGATGAAGCTCAATAGCATTGAAGAGATCCTCGAAGATCTCGCCCAGGGCAAGATGGTCATCATGATGGATGACGAGGATCGTGAGAATGAGGGTGACCTGATCATGGCCTCCTCAATGACACGCCCCGAGGATATCAACTTCATGGCTCGCTACGGTCGTGGTCTGATCTGTCTGACCCTGACCCGTGAACGCTGCCAGCAGCTCAACCTGCCGTTGATGGTCTCCGATACCAACGATAAACACGGTACCAATTTCACCGTCTCGATTGAGGCGGCAGAAGGGGTGACCACCGGTATCTCCGCCTATGATCGTGCCCTGACGGTACGCAAGGCGGTAGCGCCCGATGCCAAGGCGGCCGATATCGTACAGCCGGGTCACATCTTCCCGCTGATGGCGGTGCCGGGTGGTGTACTCAATCGCGCCGGTCATACCGAGGCGGGTTGTGATCTGATGCGTCTGGCAGGACTCGAGCCCTCCGGTGTAATCGTTGAGATCCTCAACGAGGATGGCACCATGGCACGCCGACCCGACCTGGAGGTGTTTGCCAAGGAGCACGATCTGAAGATCGGCACCGTTGCCGACCTGATCCACTACCGGATTGAGAACGAGAAGACCATTGAGCGGGTCGCCGAGTGCGATCTGCCGACCGAGAACGGCAAGTTCCGTCTCTACGCGTATACCGATGGTATCGACAACCAGCTTCACCACGCGATGGTACTGGGTGAGGTTAAGCAGGATGAACCGACTCTGGTGCGTGTGCATCTGGCCGATGCAATCTGCGATATTCCTGGTACCAATCATCCCGATTGTGGTTGGCCGCTCAGTGATGTGCTGGAGCGTATCGGTAAGGAGGGGGCGGGTATCGCTGTCCTGCTGAGCAAGAAGGACGATCCACGCGATCTGGTGCGTAGAATGCGTAACTATGATCTAGCTGACCGCGGTGGTGAGCAGATTCAGCATGAGACCAATCCCGATCTGCGTACCTACGGCATCGGAGCACAGATCCTTGCCGATCTCGGTGTACACAAGATGCGTGTAATGAGCGCGCCGAAGAAGATGCACGGTATCTCTGGCTTCGATCTCGAAGTGGTTGAGTACGTCAGTGGCGATCACGATTAATTGAATTTGATAAACAGGTTCTGTCGCGAGATGGGATGTTGGGGGAGATAGAGATGAGCACAATCAAGACAACCGAGGGCAACCTCAATGTACGCAACGCACGTTTTGCGCTGCTGGTGGCACGCTTTAACAGCTTTGTCGTTGAGCATCTGCTCGAGGGTGCGATCGATACCCTCAAGCGCCACGGTGCTGAGGATGGCGATTTGCATATCGTGCGTGTACCGGGTGCCTTTGAGATGCCGGTTGCTGCAAAACGTCTTGCCGCAAGCAAGCAGTACGACGGCATCATCGCCCTCGGTGCGGTAATTCGTGGCGGCACCCCCCACTTCGACTACGTCGCCGGTGAGTGCACCAAGGGGCTCTCAGTGGTCTCTCTCGACTATGATATTCCGGTCGCCTTCGGTGTGCTGACTGTCGATACCATTGAGCAGGCGATCGAGCGCTCCGGCACCAAGGCGGGTAATAAGGGTGCCGAAGCTGCGATGTCGACCATTGAGATGGTCAACGTTCTGCGCAACCTGGAAAGTTGATTCGATGAGCGCGGGCGACTCCCGCAAGAACAGCGGTACCAAGGCGCGCGCCCGTGCGCGCCGCATTGCCGTGCAGGCGCTCTATCAGTGGCATATGACCGGTCAGAACATTGCCGCGATCGAAAGCCAGTTTATTGTCGAGCAGGATTTCAGTCGTGTGGATAAGGAGTACTTCTCCGATCTGCTGCACGGTGTACCGACGACCCTCGATCAGATCGATGAAAAGCTGGCACCGGCACTGCATCGTGGTATCGAAGAGGTCGATCCGGTCGAGCGGGCGATTCTGCGTCTTGGTACCTATGAGCTGCTGAAACGCATTGATATCCCTTACAAGGTTGTGATCAACGAGTCGGTGGAGCTGGCAAAGACGTTCGGCGCCGATCAGGGCCATAAGTTCATTAATGGTGTGCTCGATAAGGTAGCCAAAACGTTACGTGCTGCCGAGGTAGCGGCGAAAAAAGGCTGATTCCAGCCGCACTCTTCGTCCTCAATCGGAATGCCTCTCTCCGAATTCCAGTTAATCCAACACTACTTCCAGGCGCATGCTGCCGGGCGTGACGATGTTGTGCTCGGCATTGGTGATGATGCGGCGCTGGTCACTCCGCACCCCGATTGCGAACTGGTACTGGCGATCGATACCCTGGTTGCCGGTGTTCACTTCCCGCTCGATACCGATGCAGCCGATATCGGTTACAAGCTGCTCGCCGTCAATCTCAGTGACCTCGCCGCTATGGGGGCTGAGCCGAGTTGGATGACACTTGCACTGACACTGCCCGAGTCAGATCCACAGTGGCTGGAAAAATTTAGTCAGGGACTATTTGAACTGGCCGATCAATACGGCGTCGCCATTATCGGTGGTGATACTACCCGTGGTCCACTGACCCTATCGCTGCAGGCTCACGGCCAGCTACCAGGCGGTTCTGCGCTTCAGCGCAGTGGTGCACGACCCGGCGATAGTGTGTTTGTGACTGGAGTTCTGGGAGGAGCGGCTATTGCGTTAGCGGCGCTTCAGGGCGAGTTTGAACTTTCACCCGATGAGATGGATCACTGTCGTGCTCGACTCGATCGTCCCACACCGCGATTGGCGGTAGGGCAGGCGCTGCGTGGTATCGCCACGGCGGCCATCGATATCTCGGATGGGTTGATGGCCGATCTAGGACACATTGCTGGGCAGAGTGGGGTAGGGGCAGAGATCGTGGCCGATCAGCTGCCTCTTGATGTCATTGAGTCCGCATCTCTCTCTGCAGAGCGACATCGACAGCTGGCGTTGACGGTGGGAGATGACTACGAACTCTGCTTCACCGCACCGGATTCTGCGATTGAGAAGATCAGAGCGATCGCGTTCAGCAGCGATTGTTCGATTACTGAGATCGGTAAAATCACAGCGTCAGAGAGTGTACGGGTTGTAGATTGGCAGGGTAAACCCATTGAATTGCAGCTAGATGGCTATCAACACTTTCCGGAGCAGAAGTAGTGGCGCGACCCCCGTGACCCCATTTAGAAACCTGACCCATCTGCTCGCCTGTGGCTTTGGCAGTGGTGCAGCACCTGTTGCCCCTGGCACCTTCGGTACCGTGGCGGCAATTCCGATCTACCTGTTGATGTTGCAGCTCGATGCAAACCTCTACCTGTTGCTGACGGCAGCGCTGTTTCTGGTTGGAATCCCGATCTGTACCCGAACCGCTGATGATCTTGGTGTACACGATCATCCCGGTATCGTCTGGGATGAGATCGTCGGTTATCTGGTGACGATGATTGCAGCACCGCCTGGTTGGCTCTGGATGGTGGTCGGTTTTGTTCTGTTCCGAATTTTCGACATCCTCAAGCCGTGGCCGATTCGTACCATCGACAGAAAGGTAGCGGGCGGTCTAGGCATCATGCTTGATGATCTACTAGCCGGGCTATTCAGTCTGTTGTTACTGCAGCTAGCCGCCTACTACTTGATCTAGCCGATGTCTTTCTCACGTCTGCTTCAGTGGATGAGGCCGGTGGCTGAATTTGGCATGTGGTTCATACCGAACCTACTCAGAGTGGCGCGACCGAGCTCTCGGTGAAGTTGATGGTGCCCGCCTCACCAGCGGTAACCACCACGTCGGTGGTTCCGTAGAAACCCATCAACTCAGAGTCGTTTTGGTCGGGTTCATCGAGCTGCGCACTGCAGGTGGCCGTAACGGTGTAGCTGTTGGGTTCCAGATAGGGAATGGTAAAGCTGTAGTTACCGCTGCTGACATCGAGATCAACATTAACGGTAATGATTGGATCGGGTGCCTCGTCACCATCGACAGCGAGATCGTCAATAACGGCAGCGGGCCCCTGGAAGAGGTAGATCGCGTAGACGGCATCCTCGGCGCAACGTTCGGTCGGTATCAGTGTTGGATCGATGGTGCCGCTGATTATCCCCGAATCGGGCGTTGCCACACTACGAAGTGTAGGCCTTAGTTTGTAATCGGTTCCAGAGCTGGGCATATGGATCGATTTTCGCAGATCGAAGTCGATGGTCAGATCGACCGACATTCCCTCAGGTACTTCAAAACTTCGGTTCAGCTTTAGGCCTGTCTGCGCCCCGCTGGGTATGTCGAGTTCATACTGGTTGCCACCAATCACGATCGCTGACCGCCATGGATAGCGAAGCGAAGGCGGTTAGTCCGCGATAGTCGACGCCGTCTGCCTATTCGTAGTTGAGAGCGCGAGCGAACGACGCTTCCGCAAAAATAGCGACTCCCCGAGTAGGAGTCGAAGATGTTGTCGGCCTCGGCGTTGATCATCAGTCGAATCCAGCTGTATTGACCAGCAGGCAGGCTCTCTCCATCAAGCAGTAGGTCACGAAGGCCACCCTGTAACGCCAGTAGGTCGATGCTTCTTGGGGCGTCGTATGTAATCGAGATCAGTTCCCCCGATTCAGGTTGAATCTCCACACCGGTGAACTCGATGATGACCGACTCTGCGCCATCGACGGGGGCATCGGTAATACCAAGAGTCATACTGCCAGCGGCGGCGCTGTTACCTGAACTACTACCGCTATTGCAGCCAGTCAGTAATAGCATTGAAAAGGTGGCAGCAAGGGTGGCTAGTTTGTAATTGGTTTTGAACATGGTGACTCCCGCTTGAGTGCTTATCTAGTCTGTCAGAAGAGACTCTAGCGAGAAGAGACCGCAGAAGATGGGGGATGGGTCACGTCTGTGGTGTGCATGGTTCACAAACCCAGCTTTGATAGGGCTGGTGGTAACTGGTTAGTCGAGCCAGCGAATCAGATAGAAGAGACGCAACCCTTCGGATGAGCGAAAAGGGCCGCGCACACAGGCGGGGTAGCGTTTTTGGTTCGCGTCAGCGCTATCCATCGCTGTGGACTCGCTAGGGAAGAGTTCGACGGTATTCTCCGGGTAACGATCGCGTTTGCGGCGCGGTGCGTAGATGACGGCGAAGTGTTCAGCGAGATGCTCATCTCTAAAGTTTTTATCGGCTTCTTCAGGAGTACTCATCTTGCTTACCTTGTTGTAATTAATAGAGAAAATCAGTAGGACGTCTGATGATTCACAGTTATGGGCCTATCAATCCAATTACCCCCTGGGGGTATAGTTACGCCCTAGTGTGACGGGTATAATGGCGTTTTCCAAATAATCGATGCCAGCCAATTGGCTGCGCCCGAATAACTCAAACAAGACAAAGACATAATCGTTATGGAACAGATCCTCGAAATCCGTGACGGCTGTAGCACGCCTGCACAGCTGCTCAAGAGCCTCGCCTTTGCCAAGTACCTCAACATCTACAAGATGGAGTTCATTCGTGAGCTGCAGGGACGCGATGAGCGCCAACGCTCTGAGGCGCAACAGAAGATTGGTTTTATCGAACATGTTGGCATTACTGAGATCGTAGCGCTGCTTGATGAGCCTGCACCGACGGATTCAGAGCAGCTGGAGAAGGCGAGGGCGCTAGTACGTTTTCTAGATGGCGCCTATCACCACTTCCGCAGTACTGCCTACTCGCGTCTGGTACGTCTGCAGAACGCCGTTGTCTCAAGCGGTTCTGAAACACCCGATACCGTTAAAGACAAAGTCACCGAGAAGAGCCAGGCACTCTCCGACCTGATTCTTGAAACGCGCCGTCAGCTGATGCAGAAGGTAGGGCTCGAGGTTGGTGTTCGTCGTACCTGGGGTATGGATGCAACTCCCAACGTAACCGCTGGCGAGATTTCGGGTCACTATCTCAATCTACCTGCCGATTACACTTCACTGGCCCATGTGCCACTGACCATCGCAGCCGATATCAAAACCGGTGTCGACTACTCAACCCCCTCGAACAAACGTGCCAATCCTTTCTACGAGCTCGACTACAACCCCTTCAACGAAAGTAATTTTGTTGCCAAGGAGTGGGTATCAGTGCCGTTGCAGGTAGGTCGTTCGCTTATCGTTGCCTATATCAATAAGTCACGTGGCTCGATTGAGATGGAACCAGGTCTGCTTAATCTCTTCCCCTTCGCCAGTATTGATGAGATCAAGAGTAACCGCCGTCCCGACGGTATCTTCATCTTCGGTGATCCCAATGCGGGTGATAACGACCTCGGTTACTTCTGGGATGAGAAGAACCAGATGCTGATCGGCATGGTGCCCGATCGCGATGAGCTGAAGTATTTTGGCTATTCGAAGAAGCCGATTCTGACCCTGCACAATGTGCTCGCGATCCGTAATGGCGAGATGCCGCTGCATTGCGGTTGTACGCGTAACGTGGTCCGTTTTGATGGCGAGGGTGAGCCCTATATTGCTGAAATGGTGGTTAAGGCCGACGACATGGGCCGAGTAGCGCTGGAGAAGGGCGATGATAACCTGGCCCGTTTGATGTTCTTTGGTACCGAGACCGGAGCCTTTGCCTGTCTGGATGGTTTTAGTGAGCACGCCAAGACCAAGATGATTGGACAGGAGGTCGGCTACAACAAGGAGACGGGTTCAAACGCCCGCCAGATTGTGCCGGTAACCGATGAGGCTGAGGTAGCGCAGGGGCATGTGCTCGATGCGCTGCTCTATATGAATAATTTCGCTCTTATAGAAGAGGGTGAGTGCACTGTCGATACTAATATGTCGGTAGAGACGGCGATTGAACATTTCCGCCTTGGTGAGCGTGTGGCAGCGGGTAGCACCAAGACCCATCGCGGTGCCAAGGAGAGTAGCTACTGGGCCAACCCCTTCCCACTGCTGGTCGATAACGATGGCACCGTGCTGCATCCCGATCTCTACGAGAAGTACAAAGAGAATGAGGGGCAGTTTATTGGCGAGATGAAGGCGCTGGCCGATCGTGGCGAGATGCGCGTCGGTGTCGCCCACAGTCAGCTGATGGCGGGTGTCTACAGTGGCAACAGTGACGAGGATCTGACGCGCTGTGGCTATGGCGATCGTGATGATGTTGAGCAGGTCGCTCCAGTGCGTCTTGGTCAGGATCTGATCCATCTGATCAAGCAGTGTGGTCGAGAGAAACGAGATCGTCTGGGTGGTAACGTTGAGGAGGTCAATATTACCATCGCGCTGGTCGGTGATAGCCGTACCGGTAAGTCTGAGACCGCAGAGAAGATGGAAGGCATTCTCAGTCTCTCGCTGATCTAATGCAGCAGCAGGGCTAATAATTTCAGCCTGAAAAAAACGCTGGCAACTGCCGGCGTTTTTTTTGCCGCACTATTTGAGTGTGGAGATGACCGCTCGGCGCGTGCGTGGCCCGTCAAACTCGGCCAGATAGATCCCCTGCCACGTTCCCAATAGCAGTCGACCCTGAGCTACCGGAATAGTGAGCGAGCAACCCGTCATGATGCTGCGCAGATGTGCGGCGGTGTTGCCCTCTGCATGACGGTCAGCTGGATCGTGCCAGGGCACCAGTTTTTCGAAACGTCGCAGCAGATCACCGACTACGTCCGGGTCGGCGTTCTCATTGATAAAGAGCCCGCAGGTGGTGTGCTCGACAAAGAGATGTACCACGCCATCATCAACACCCAGCTTTCGCTGACCGCCATGGATAGCGAAGCGAAGGCGGTTAGTCCGCGATAGTCGACGCCGTCTGCCTATTCGTAGTTGAGAGCGAGAGCGAACGACGAAACAAACTCTCGCAAAAATAGCGACTCCCCTAGATATATTGGCATTTACCTCACGGGTGATTTCGACCATCGACTGGTGGGCGGGTGTGGTGATGCTAATCGTCTGGTGCGTCATATCTAAACTCCAATTCAACTTTTCGATACTCTACCTGTCAGAGTGTTTGACCGGCAAGATGGCGCAATAGCGATGATGACACCATAATGAATGGCAATGGCACAAAGGAGATGTAGAGTGTTTAGAGTGATAGGAATAGCTGTTTTGCTGGCCTCTCTAACTGCACCGGCGATAGCCGTCGAGAAGCTGCAGGTAATGGGGCTGTTCAAGAATAAAGCGGTGATGAAGATCGATGGTAAGCGAAGAGTGCTCTCTGTCGGTAGTGAGTCCCCAGAGGGTGTGCGCCTGATCTCGGCGGATAGTCAGTTTGCGGTGGTCGAGATTGATGGAAAAGAGAGCCGTTTGCCGCTTGGAAACGAGGTCGGAGCCAACTATGCCTCGGCCGTACCGAGTGAGGTGATTATTGCCATCGATAACGCCGGTATGTACCGCACCACTGGCAGTATTAATGGTCAGATGGTCGACTTTCTCGCCGATACTGGAGCTTCAGCCGTGGCGCTGAATGCAAACGACGCACGACGTCTGGGAATCGATTTCAGGCTGCACGGTACCGAGGCGCGCGTTAGTACCGCTTCAGGCATCGAACGGGCTTACCACCTTAAATTGAGTAGTGTGAAGGTAGGGGCTATCGAGTTGAATGATGTCGACGCGATGGTGCTTGAGGGGGACTTTCCTACGGAGGCACTGTTGGGAATGTCGTTTCTGGGGCAGCTAACCGTGGTAAACGAGAACGGCATGATGAAGCTGCGCAAGCGCTTCTAATTCGCGCTGAGCAGACTAAGGAGTCTTGCTTATACGGGGTCTGCAGCCTTATCGCGTTCGATCAGTGCGTAGGCGGAGTGGTTGTGGATCGACTCGAAGTTCTCCGACTCGACCACATAGTAGTTGATGCGCTCATCGGCATTCAGACGGGCCGCCACATCACGGACCATATCCTCGACGAACTTTGGGTTGTCGTAGGCACGCTCGGTAACAAACTTCTCATCAGGGCGTTTCAGTAGACCAAACAGCTCGCAGGAGGCCTCCTGCTCGACCAGCTCGATCACCTCTTCGATCCACATGAACTGACTAGTACGCACATTGACGGTGACGTGTGAGCGCTGATTGTGGGCGCCGCGCTCAGAGATCTTCTTCGAACAGGGGCAGAGGCTGGTGACCGGCACAACAACCTTGATGTTGGTGTCGATCTTGCCGTCGTGAATCTCACCGATCAGGGTGACATCGTAATCGAGCAGGCTCTGTACACCGGAGATAGGCGCGGTCTTGTTGATGAAGTAGGGGAAGTTCATCTCGATGTGACCAGAACCCGCCTCTAGTAGCTCAACCATCTCGCTTAACATCGTCTCGAACGACTCCACGCTGATCTCACGATCCTGATGGTTGAGAATCTCAACGAAGCGTGACATGTGGGTGCCCTTGAAGTTATGGGGCAGGTTCACATACATGTTGAAGTTGGCGATGGTGTGCTGATCGCCTTCAGAGCGGTCCTTGACCCGAATAGGGTGGCGAATGTCCTTGATGCCGACCTTATTGATCGCAATCTGGCGGGTATCTGCGCTGTTCTGTACGTCAGCGATCGGCTTTGCACTCTGGTTCATCAATACTAATCCTCTGTGTAGCGCACACTGGCGCGGTCAGTTTCCCACAGGGTTACTGCGCTGATCTTGACGCGATCGTCGTTGATCAGGGTTGCTAATTCCTGAAAGAAGTAGGCCGCAAGATTCTCGGCCGTAGGGTTGATACGATCGAACGGTTCGACCTCGTTGAGATAGTGGTGATCAAGACGATCGCCGACTTCAGCGGCGGCACGCTTGATCACCTTGAAATCGATTCCCATCCCGACACTGTCCAATGCATGCGCAACCACCTCGACCTCAACCTTCCAGTTGTGGCCGTGGAGACGGCGGCAGTCACCCGGATAGTCGCGCAGCGAGTGTGCTGAAGCGAACTCCGTAAGGACCTTAAGTGTGTAACGGGGTGTCATCGAAATCCTAGAAAATAACTCGGTTATTGCTGGCTGGCGCTGATTTTAGCAGTAGCGTCGGAAAGCTGCACCTCTATAGTGTGGGCGATTCCGGCTGAATCAAGTCCACAGTCGGCCAGAAGCTCCTCACGAGAGCCGTGATCGACAAAGGTGTCTGGCAGGCCGAGCTGCAGCAGCGGGCGTTCAACGCCGTGGGCTGCCAGGGCTTCGGCGACGGCGCTACCTGCACCGCCAGCTACGGCATTATCTTCAACCGTAACCAGCAGCTGATGATTGGCTGAGACGCGTAGCACCATCTCCTCATCAAGCGGTTTCACAAAGCGCATATTGATAACGGTTGCGTTGAATTGGTCAGCGGCGACTAACGCCTGTTCAAGCAGGGTGCCGAAACAGAAGATCGCAACCCCTTTTCCTTCCCGTACCAGCTCGGCCTTGCCGATCGGCAGAGGCTCAAGCCCGGAGTCGATGGTAACGCCGGGACCGCGTCCGCGTGGGTAGCGAACTGCGGCGGGTCCGTTATGGCGGTAGCCGGTAGAGAGCATCTGACGACATTCGTTCTCGTTGGATGGGGCCATCACCACCATGTTGGGAATACAGCGCAGGTAACTCAGATCGAAGCTGCCAGCGTGTGTTGGGCCGTCAGGGCCGACCAGACCGGCGCGGTCGATAGCAAAGAGCACCGGCAGGTTCTGCAGTGCCACGTCATGGATCAGCTGATCGTAGGCGCGCTGCAGGAAGGTGGAGTAGATCGCTACGACTGGTTTGATCCCCTCGCAGGCGAGGCCTGCGGCGAGGGTGACGGCATGCTGCTCAGCAATGCCGACATCGAAGTAGCGATCTGGAAAACGTTCGGAGAATTCGACCAGCCCCGAACCTTCTCGCATCGCGGGGGTAATGCCGACCAGATCACTACTCGTTTCAGCCATGTCACAGAGCCACTGCCCGAACACCTCGGTGTAGCTGGGAGAGGCGCCTGGTGTGTTGTCGATGGTGTCGCAATCGGGATCAAATTTGCCAACACCGTGATAGCCGCAGGGGTTGTCCTCGGCAGGGGTGTAGCCCTTGCCCTTGCGCGTGACGATATGTAGGAACTGCGGCCCCTTGCGTGAGCTCAGGTTGCTCAGCGTCTGGACCAGTGTCGACATGTCGTGACCATCGATCGGGCCGATGTAGTTGAATCCAAGCTCCTCGAAGAGGGTGCCGGGAACGACCATTCCCTTCATATGCTCCTCGGCACGACGGGCAATCTCCCACACCGGTGGCACGTGCTCGAGCACCTTTTTGCTGCCCTCGCGGACCGAGGAGTAGAAGCGCCCTGAGAGCAGGCGGGCGAGGTAGTTCGACATGCCACCCACATTGGGAGAGATCGACATGTCGTTGTCGTTGAGGATCACCAGCAGATTGGCGTCGAGATCACCTGCATGGTTGAGCGCCTCGAAGGCCTCGCCGGCAGTCATCGCACCGTCACCTATAACGGCTATAACCTTGCGTTCACTCTGCTGCTGGGCGGCGGCGATTGCCATGCCGAGTGCGGCGCTGATTGAGGTGCTGGAGTGGCCGACGCCGAAGGTGTCGTAGGGGCTCTCTTCGCGTTTGGGGAAGCCAGCCAGGCCACCTTTCTGGCGTAGTGTCGGCATCGCTTTACGGCGGCCGGTGAGAATCTTGTGTGGATAGCTCTGGTGGCCAACATCCCAGACCAGGCGGTCTTCAGGGGTGTTGAAGACGTAGTGGAGGGCGATGGTGAGCTCGACCGTGCCCAGACCGGAGGCGAGATGTCCCCCGGTCTGGCTGACCGATTCGATCAGAAAGGCGCGTAGCTCCTCGGCCAGTTCTGGTAGACGGGCGTCATCAAGCGCCCGCAATTCGGCAGGGGTCTCGATCGTCTCCAGTAGGGGGTAGCGGCTGTCAGCGCTCATGAAAGGTCATTTCTTTAGGGAAAGCGCTCAATTATCGGTTGCACACCGCTCTGTTGCAAGGAAATCTATCTGATTGGGTAATAAATAGTGCTACAAATCAGGGGGCTACTTGACCAGTGCGGAGATCGCCTTGAACTGTTCATGACGCGCATCACGCAGCCACTCAAACAGTACCGATTCGGTGTTGGTGATCACCACGCCCGCTTCGCGCATGCGCGCGGCGGCATTGGCGTGGTTGCTCTCGACGCGTGAGCAGATCGCATCCTCTACCACAAAGACCTGTAACCCAGCGCGGGTGAAGGCGAGTGCGGTCTGCAGTACGCAGATATGCGCCTCCATTCCGGCCAGGATTAGCTGTCGACGACCGCTATCGATCACAGCGCTGCGGATTGTCTCCGAGGCCTCGCAGGAGAAGCAGCTCTTATCGAGTATCTGTCGCTCACCGCTGAGCCCATCGAGAAGCTCCGCTTCAGTATGGCCCAGCCCCTTCGGATACTGTTCACTGATCAGCTGTGGGACTTCGAGTAGAGTGGCGGCCGCAAGCAGACGACGACTGTTGTCGATGACGCGGCGGTGTGATGCCTCGGGCATTGCACTGGCGAGACGTGGCTGGATATCGATGATGGTCAGCAGGCTCTGGCCGCTGTCGCACAACAGGGTCTGGGACATGGGGACTCCGAATGGTTGCTGGGTTAGCTGACCCGATCAACAATATATTTGGCGAGTTCTCTAAGCAGATCAGCACCTTCGCCGAAGGGCTCCAGTGCTTGCAGTGCATCGTTGCGTAGATCGACGGCACGTTCCTTGGCACCGTCCAGCCCGAGCAGTGCGGGATAGGTCGGTTTGTTGAGTGCGATATCGGCGCCCTGTGTCTTGCCGATGGTTTCGGTGTCGCCCTCAATATCGAGAATGTCGTCACGAATCTGGAAGGCGAGGCCGATGCACTTGGCGTAGTGGTCGAGTCGCTCCAGCTGATTCGATGTGATCTGGTCGCTGCAGAGT
Source organism: Solemya pervernicosa gill symbiont (assembly GCF_002020875.1). Lineage (NCBI taxonomy): Bacteria > Pseudomonadati > Pseudomonadota > Gammaproteobacteria > Solemya pervernicosa gill symbiont. The sequence continues at coordinate 23,475 of NZ_MPRL01000072.1, forward strand.
GCACCGAGTTTGACGCTGGCGCGAATCAGTGCGCCGGTCTTGTGGATATGCATATCCTCGAGTTGGGCGATATCCATGGTTTCACCCACTGCGGCCAGATCGATGGCCTGGCCGCCAGCCATACCGCGTGAACCGGAGGCGAGGGCCAGGCTCTCGATCATGCCAATACGACGGCTGCCATCTTCATCAATGGAATGGTTGTGGGCGATGATGTGGAAGGCAAGGGTCTGTAGGGCATCACCGGCCAGAATTGCGGTGGCCTCATCGAACGCCTTATGACAGGTCGGTTTGCCGCGGCGCAGATCGTCATCGTCCATTGCTGGCAGGTCGTCATGGACCAGCGAATAGGCGTGGATCAGTTCGACGGCAGAGGCGGCAATATCGAGACGTTCACTATCGTTATTGAGTGCGCGCCCGGTAGCGTAGACCAGCGCTGGACGCACGCGCTTACCGCCGTTGAAAACGGAGTAGCGCATCGCCTCATGCAGCTGGGCAGGGTGGATCGACGCAGCAGGTAACAGCTGGCCGAGGGCGGTATCAACCCGCTGGCGAGCCTCGGTGAGGAACTCTGCAAGCATGCTGTCTACTCCTTATCTTCACTGAAGGGCTCAAGCTCCGTCTCACCCTCTCTCTGCAGTAGGATCTCGACTTTCTGTTCGGCTTCTTTTAGCTGCGTCTGGCAGGTTCGGGTCAGTTCGATGCCGCGTTCAAAGTCCTTGAGTGACTCTTCCAGGGTCGTTTCACCAGATTCCATCTTCTCTACCAGCTGCTCAAGTTCCTCAAGTGCAGTCTCGAAACCGGGTGTTTTGCTCTTTTTGCGGGTCATCTCTCTGCCGTCGCTGCTCACAAATTTCGAGCTACGTTACCGTAGCGTGCTGGGAGGGGTCAATCGGATGGATAGGTAATACTAGTAGGTATGTTTGATGTAGAGAGCAATGTGCCAGGGTGACGATTTTCTCCGTAGTGCATTGTGATGAGGCGATCATCTGTACTCAGGATTATCGACAAGGGAAGAAAACAGGTTGGATTTGGAATAAATCTATTTCGTAATACCCAATTATAGCGATGGTAGGGCATTTCCCAATTATTTTTGGTCGGCAACTTATTGATAATTGCCTGTGGCATTACTGAATTGCATGTGAATTTTTCGAAACAATTGCAATAACCATGATTTACATCATGCAAACCGGAATAGATGGCAAATGTTGTCTATAAAGTAATGTATACCCGTGTCGATATAGACACTATGCATTGGTACCACATTGTAAGCACTGACCATCGGGGAGTCGCTATTTTTGCGGAAGCTTGTTTTGGGCATCCAAGCCCAAGCAAGCGGCAAATACTTAACGCGACCGTTTATGCCTACGGCGCCCCGCCTTCGCTTCGCTATCCATGGCGGTCAGCGGAGGAGGGTGGTGGACGATGTGGTTTGTCGAATTTCAGCCCTATCGTATTGAGTAGAATAGCTGCGGTTGGGGTGGCAAAGTTTTCAGAAATTGTGTGGAGAAGCAACAATGGCGTCTTCCAAGGGTAACTTTTTTTCGAATCTGCAAATCAGACACAAATTGTGGGCTGGATTTGGTCTTGTATTAGCGATTCTGGTAATTGTCGGTCTGGGTGTCTTTCCTAGCCTGGTAAACACTGAGCAGAAGACAGGTAGCATGGTGCTTGAGCGCCAACCAGCCGCAGCTGCAGCTCAGGAGCTTGCTCACCGTCTTGAGAGAAGCCTCTCTGCGCTTGGTTTCTATCTGCTCGGTAAAGAAGAGAAGCATAAGCAGAATTATCTTGAAGGCCTCAAGAAGCTCGCCGAAGAGTTGGAAATTCTTAAAACCAATCAGCTGGTCACCAGTGATCCTGAACTCAGTGAACTACTCATCAATATTGATAAGGATGTTGCTGCCTTCGCCGCAGTGCGTGATCGAATGATTACCTTGGCTACCACCGATTCACAGAACTTTCCCGGAATTGCATTTGCCGGAGAGGCTATCAATCCCGTCAACAGACAAATTCAATCGCTACTGAGCGAAATGATTCTCTCGGAGGAGGGCGAAGAGGTTTCGGAAGAGCGTCGTGCACTCCTGATTGAGCTTGGCAATCTCCGTAATACCTGGACCGGTGTGATTAATGGTGTACGTGCCTACCTCGCTTTCAGGAGTAAAGGTGCTATTGATGAGGCTACTCTTTATCTCGAAACCACCGGCTCAATTGCCAAACGCCTGCAGGAGGAGTGTGCCGATATGCTCACTTTTGAGCAGGAGGACGGATTGGCTCAGTTCATCGAACTGCGTGAACAGGTCGTGGCCAGTCTCAAACAGCTGGAGAAGATTCACGGTGGCAAGCGTTGGCGCACCGATGCCTATCTGATTAACACCTCAGTTAATGAGATGCTGGAGCGAATTGACGGCAATGTTGACGCACTGGTTAATCGTCTTCGTGAGGATAATGAGCGCACTGGTAGTGAGCTACTGGCTGACGTGGAGGGCACCAAGGCATTCTTGATTACGCTGCTCCTGGTTGGGTTGCTATTGGGTGTTTTGATTGCCTTCCTGATGGCGCGCTCAATCTGTCGTCCTATTCAGAGTGCTGTGGTCGCGATGGAAGATATCGCCAAGGGTGAGGGTGATCTCAGCTCAAGACTGCAGCTCAATATTGGGGGGGAGCTGGGCCAACTATCTGACGCGTTTAATCTCTTTATAGAAAAAATTCACACGCTGACCGCCATGGATAGCGAAGCGAAGGCGGTTAGTCCGCGATAGTCGACGCCGTCTGCCTATTCGTAGTTGAGAGCGCGAGCGAACGACGATTGGGCTTGGATGCCCAAAACAAACTCTCGCAAAAATAGCGACTCCCCTAATGTGGTTGCTCGCGTATCGAGTTCTACCGGTCAGCTAGTCTCTGTTGCAGACCAGATGACCCATGTGGTGGCCGAGTCTAAAGAGGGTGCCAATCAGCAGCAGATGAAGATTGAGCAGGTGGCGACCGCAATGAATGAGATGGCTGCCACGGTCGATGAGGTGGCGCGCAGTGCATCAGTTGCTGCAGATACGGCTTCAGAGGCCGATAACTCTGCTAGTGGTGGTCGCAAGGTGGTTGCTGAGACGATTAGTGAGATTAACAGTCTTGCTGATGAGGTTAGTCGTGCCTCAGGCATCATTAATAAGCTAGAGGCTGAGAGTCAGGAGATCGGCACGGTCGCTGACCGCCATGGATAGCGAAGCGAAGGCGGTTAGTCCGCGATAGTCGACGCCGTCTGCCTATTCGTAGTTGAGAGCGGGAGCGAACGACGAAGA
>NZ_MPRL01000073.1:0-17674 GCF_002020875.1 Solemya pervernicosa gill symbiont
GGGCGCCGTAGGCATAAACGGTCGCGTTAAGTATTTGCCGCTTGCTTGGGCTTGGACGCCCAAAACAAGCTTCCGCAAAAATAGCGACTCCCCGATATGCACGGTCACGACTCCACCCGAGTGGCAAGGCACCGCTAGCCGAACCAGATACGTTAATCGACGGACTACCCGTGCAGTTGAAGATCGCCAACTTCTTTATCGCCAGAACGGAGCGGTTGAAGATGGTTGGCTGGGATACGGCGCTGAAGCGGCTCGACCACGCCGACTTCTTCAGTCGCGCCTGTGGCGTGCTGGTGACCGTCTACAATCGGGAGATGAAGTGTTTGCATGCGCCCGTGTCCTTCGATCATCACTACATGGCATTTCGGAACGATTACGCTGCCGACCGAGAGTTGATCGGACAGCGCTACTACAGCGACAGGAAGTAAGTGGCGTGTGTTTCTACTCGGTGAGCAGCTGATCGATAATTTTCCAGCTCTCGGCGGTGTCCCAGTCGATAGCACGGTTGGTGGAGTAACGGATGTTGCCTGCTCGGTCGATGATGAAGGAGCTGGGGAAACTAAAGACCTTCCACTGCATCGCCGTCTTGCCATCACGATCCATCAGTACCGGGAAGTCGACCGGTATCAGTTTCATAAAGGCTTGAAGCTGTTCGTTGGTCTCACGAAAATCGATCGAGACCACCTCGAAGTTGCGGTCACGATAACGCGCCGCCAGACCGTTGAGTGATGGCACCTCTTCAACGCAAGGCGGACACCAGGTGGCCCAGAAATTCACCAGCGTCACCTTGCCGCGATAGTTCTGCCAGCGATCCTCCTTACCCTCGAAATCGGGCAGGACAAAACCGGGGGCGGTGACCGGTTGTTTAAACTCCACCAGCTCCATCACCTGTTGGCCGGTATCGCCGGATTTGAGTTCGGTTACGCTGGCTGGTTTCGGATAGCGCTCCATCATGGCCGCAAGGCTCAGCAGCTGCTGAGGTACGGCATGTGTTGCTCCCAAATCGCCAGGGCCGTGATCGGTCTCGCCCATGAAGAACCAGTCTCGAACGCGCGGAACGATATAGGCATAGGCATAGGCAGGCGAACCACCGCGCCAGAACGTCCCCATCACCTCGCTCAGGCGCCAGCGCTGGCTGCCGATCTCCGGCTGATAGATCACCACCGGGATATTGGTCGCCGAGACGATGGGGTCGATGATCGGATCCTGTCCGGCCACCGGCGCCGGGCCAAACAGATTGGGGTAGAAGAGCACCGCACCGGTCAGGCGTGACTTTTTCTGTTGCTGTTGCCAGAGACGCGCACCGCGCAGCAGCGGCACCGGCACCGGCATACGGTCGTAGGCGACCAGCAGTACCCGCTTGTTGCGTTGGCTGTGGGCCGCTTCAAGCAGTGCCAGTACCCCGTTACCTGAGAGCTTGCGCTGTACCTCGCTACTGCGCGGCAGAAAGTAGGATTCGAGCAGATCGACGCGCCAGATCTCCGCACCTGCACGGTTCACCGCTACCACCATCTCATCGAACATCGACCGCACCTCCTCGTGGTCGGTCAGCCAGATGATCAATAGGTCGCCCTCGGAGGGGTGGTGCTGAACGGAAATCTCGTTTCCGTCGTGGTCAGATACCGTGAAGTCCTCTGCAGCGAGCAAGGGAGAGAGGAGTAGCAGGCAGAGAGTGAATAGCTGTTTCATCGAGTTTTCATGGCGTCGGCAAATTGATTCGACAATATGGAGTGATGCGAAGGGTGTTGCAAGCCCGTCGCCTGATGTTGCTGTTTTCGTGGGGTGGGTTGAGTAAAGCGCGATGAGTAGATTAGGCATGCCGCCATTGGACGATGTGGTTAGGGCCTGGGTGGTTTGTTGGGTATCACTCCATCCCAAGGGTGCTTCCTCGCTTCGCTCAGGGCGCGTTCAATCCAATCTACGAAAATACGTGCTGAGATGTGGTTGAAAAAGAGGGGTGTGATGGGGAGGAGCGGTTTGGTGTGGAGGCTCAGGAGGTGCCGTGCTCTTCAACGGCTTGAAACACCGAATCCTTAAAGTACCAGTCATCAAACTTTGAAAGGGTGGTGAATTTTCGTCGATAGCCATGCCTGCTCAAGAGATTGAAGATCTGCTCTCTGTTTCTGGTGAAGTTGTGTTCGCAGGTGATGATCGATATCTCATATTTGTCGAAGTTGAAACTATTCAATATCTCGAATTCGCTTCCCTCGGTATCGATCGACAGGTAATCGATTTGTCGAGGAGCATTATGTTTCTCTAGCAGGTCGTTCAGAGAGAGGGTTTTTACCTCGTATGTGGTCGACTCTTTTCTCGTCTTGGCATGATGGTCGTGATCGCTAAACTTAGAGATGGTTGAGAGTGTTGCGACATCTGCTTCTGTAAAAGAGAGGGTGTCGTGGCTGCTGCTCCACACACAGGAGTGATCGACAGCTGCATCTCTGTTGTTTGCAAGGTCGGTGTGCCAGATCTTTCCCGGTTCAGCGAGGATGCCTTGCCAACCATACTCTTTCTCCAGCAGATAGGTGTTGCTGAATTTGATGCCATCTGATGCGCCAAATTCGACGAAGTAACCGTTTGTCTTAAATCCCGTCGCCAATAGAACGATTACATCCTGGTGGATTTGAGCGCTGCTGGTTCCTTCAAAAATGCCAGCCTGAGTGACTAGCTGGAGCAGTTCTTTCGTCTCAATCTCGGATTCAAGTAGCCGATTGGGCTTCCGAGGGCGTATCAGCTCAAGGCCGAGTGGGGATAATAATCTGTTGAGTGCGCGTCTGATCATCGCGCGAGTTTAACAGCAGTTGGTCAGTAGGAGGTGAGGTTGATTGATGTGATCAGGAGGTTGGGGCGTTAACTTTAAGAGATAATAGCTGCCCCTGAAAAGTCGTTTCTCGTAGGCTGTAATTGTGGTTCTGGAAGTGAGTATAATATTTCTCTGGAATAGTCCTGAATAAAGCAATGGATAGCTATGAAAACAATATTTATTGGTTTTGCGTTTCTTTTTGTAATCTCAACAAGTGTTTGCTCGGCGGATAAAGATGATATTAAAACAGCGTTGGAGTTAATGGATGTAATCAATATTGAGCGCGATATAAATGATGATATCGAATCGACTCTATCTGTTATGCGTGACCAGATGATCGATGTTCTTCCAAATAAAGAAGATTATATCGATTACTGGATTGACGGATATCGACGTATGTTGAATCAAGAGTTCGATTGGGAATCAAATAGAGGGAAGGTCGCTGAGATGATTGCCAACACATATTCCCAGCAAGAGATGAGTTCGTATGTCGAATTTTTTAAGGCTGGAAATGGTAGAGGTTATTTTAGTAAGAAAGGCGAGTTTGATGAAAAGTTGGATGTCTGGATCAAGGGAAAGGTGGGTGGGCTCGAAGCTAGGCTGGAAGAGCTCACAAAGAGTGCTGCCAAGAAATACGATCTGAAGTTAAAAGAAAGGAAGCCAAAAACTATGGAGGAGATTGCCTCTGAGGATTACTACGATATAAGGGCGTATAAATGCCATTGGCCTATTCCAAATGATTTGATGTTGAGTGTAGATAAATTTGATCGCTATCTGTTCGTAAATAATAAGGTGGGATTGCTTGAAGGATACAAGCTGATAATTATCGAAAAAGTAAGAGATACGATCGAAAGTGAGTTTGAGGAGGAGGCTAGGTACGCCGTGCAGAAGCTGGGTGATCGTAAAGGATTTGAGTTCTATAGTATTTCATCGATAAATGATAATGGTGATGTTGGAGGTGCACCAGCCTTTGCGGTTGAGAAGGGTGGTGTTCGTGTTTTCATGGTGGGGGTTGATGTGATCGAGTTGGACTACATGCTTGCCAGATGTGATGCGACAAAGAAGGAGTATTGAGTTTTATTGCTGGACTATTGCGCTATTTTTTTGTGGTGTTGTTGAGTAATAACTAATCCACCGGCTCCCCTCTATCTACTTGGGGTGACATGAATTCATGAAACCTGTGCTCTGCACAAGAATGCAATAAACCCTCTGGTATACTCCCCGCCCATGTTGACCTATCCCAATATCGATCCTGTTGCGCTGGCGCTCGGGCCGGTGAAGATTCACTGGTACGGGCTGATGTATCTGATTGGCTTTGCCGCCGCTTGGTGGTTGGGTCGGTTTCGTGCACGTAAGGCCGACTCCGGCTGGAAGGTGGAGCAGATCGACGATCTGATCTTCTACGCGGCGTTGGGTGTGATTCTCGGTGGACGTATCGGTTATATCCTCTTCTACAACTTCGCCAACTTTATCGACAACCCGCTGATTCTGATTCGTATCTGGGAGGGAGGGATGTCGTTCCACGGCGGGCTGCTCGGGGTGTTGGTCTCGATGCTGCTCTTCGGGCGCAAGGTGGAGAAGGGTTTCTTCACCATTACTGACTTTATCGCGCCGCTGGTGCCGGTCGGGTTGATGGCGGGGCGCATTGGTAACTTTATCAATGGAGAGCTGTGGGGACGTGTTACCGATCATTCAATCGGTATGGTCTTCCCTGGTGGTGGGCCGATGCCGCGACATCCTTCACAGCTCTACGAGGCAGCGTTGGAGGGATTGATCCTCTTCCTGCTGCTCTGGTGGTTCTCGGCCAAACCGCGACCGCGCATGGCGGTTTCGGGGTTGTTCCTGATCGGATACGGCGTAGCGCGCACGGTGGTGGAGTTTGCCCGTGAGCCCGACGACCATCTTGGTTTTATCGCCTTCGACTGGCTGACGATGGGACAGATGCTCTCACTGCCGATGGTGATGTTTGGTGTGGTGCTGCTGGCGTTTGCTTACCGTCGCCGAGCGTAGGGCTCTCCCTGATCCGATTTTCTGTGTTGTCGCCATGTACCGGAGTCGAACTTCGACTCCGGTACATGGTTTAGGTTGTAAGTCTCTGTAGCCCGGATGGAGCGACGCGAAATCCGGGGTGGTTGCTCTCTCTCCTTACCCTCTCGCCATATTGGCGATCTCTGCCTCGGTTTTCGTTGTTGTCGTGCGGTAGTGGAGTCGAGATTCGACGCCGCTACCTGTATTTCTAACCTTCGCCGACCCGCATCAGCCCCGGCATGGTGATATAGCCGGGCTGGGTCTCGATGCGCGCCATCCACTGTCGGATGGCGGGGTAGGGATCGAGTGAGAAGCCACCGTCACCGCTCAGTCCGATGTAGGGGTAGCAGGCGATATCAGCGATGGTGATTGTGTGCCCCGCCAACCAGCTACTCTTCGCTAGCTGCTGCTCTACCACCTCCAGTGCCTGTTCACCCAGCTTGCGACACTCTTCAGGGTTCCACGGTTTGTTCATTAGCTTGATGGCGCGAGCTCGTGCCAGACCGTAGAGGATCTCGTTCTCTGAAACGGCGAGCCACTGCACCACCTCTGCCATACCGAGTGGATCGGTCGGCAGCCAGCGCTCACCACCGTATTGGCGGGCGAGGTAGGTGAGGATCGCGCTCGAGTCCCAGATGATGGTGCCGTCGTCGTCGAGTACCGGGATCTGTGCGCGAGGGTTGAGCTTGAGGAGTGCCGGTTCGAAGTTTTCCCCCTGGCGCAGGTCGACCGGTACCAGCTCATGTTCGATGCCGAGCAGTGAGAGCAGCAGGCGGATTTTGTAACAGTTTCCTGAGATCTCGAAATTGTAGAGTTTCATCACGGTTATCCCTGTCGCCGGTTTACGACAGGGTAGCTGAGTTTGTGCCGCATGGGGACGTCATCAATCGACTCATTCGATCTATCATCCTTGAATCTCGATTTAAACGATCAGATTGTTCGGGTGTGTTGGCTAAGATGCAGTCTGCGAGGCGGTAAATAACACCGAGATTAGGGTCTTATGTTGCAGGCCGGGGTAGGTATAATCGAGCGGATAACGATACCTTCAATCGAGGAGCGGTAATGCGGCAATATCTGGAGCTGATGCGCCATGTGCGTGACAACGGGGTGAAGAAGGAGGACCGGACCGGCACCGGTACGGTCAGTGTCTTTGGCTACCAGATGCGTTTCGATCTCAGTGAAGGTTTTCCGGTGGTCACTACCAAGAAGCTTCACCTGCGCTCCATCATCCACGAGCTGCTCTGGTTCCTGCAGGGCGATACCAACATCCGTTATCTGAGGGAGAACGGGGTGCGTATCTGGGACGAGTGGGCCGATGAGAATGGCGATCTCGGCCCCGTCTATGGTTCGCAGTGGCGCAGCTGGCCAACCCCCGGTGGTGGCCATATCGACCAGATCACCCAGGTGATCGATCAGCTGAAGAACAATCCCGATTCACGCCGCATTATCGTCTCGGCCTGGAATGTGGCCGAGGTGGAGAATATGGCGCTGCCGCCCTGTCACGCCTTTTTCCAGTTCTACGTCGCTGATGGCAAGCTCTACTGCCAGCTCTACCAGCGCAGCGCCGATATCTTTCTCGGTGTGCCGTTTAATATCGCCTCCTATGCGCTGTTGACGATGATGATGGCGCAGGTCTGCGATCTGGAGCCGGGTGATTTTGTCCACACATTGGGCGATGCCCACCTCTATTCCAACCACCTCGAACAGACCGATCTGCAGCTTTCGCGTGAGCCCTATCCGCTGCCGACGATGAAGATCAATCCTAAGATCAAAGATATCTTCGATTTCACCATTGATGACTTTGAGTTGATCGGTTACGAGTCACACCCCCACATCAAAGGGGTGGTGGCGGTTTGATCGTCTCACTGATCTGGGCGATGGATGAGCAGCGTCTTATTGGCGTTGAGAATCGTCTGCCGTGGAAGCTACCGGCCGATATGAAGTGGTTTCGCCGCCATACACTGGGCAAGCCGATCGTGATGGGGCGCAAGACCTTCGAATCGTTTGGTGGGCGTCCGTTGCCTGAGCGCACCAATATCGTCATTACCCGTGATCCAGACTACAGCGCCGAGGGCGCGGTGGTGGTCCACTCAATCGAGGAGGCGCTGGCTGCGGCGGGTGAGGTCGAAGAGGTGATGATTATCGGCGGTGCCTCGTTTTATGAGCAGATGCTGGCGCAGGCCGATCGCATCTACTTTACTAAGGTGCATGGTCAGTTCGAGGGCGATGCCTGGTTCCCGGAGTTTGATCTTTCTCCGTGGCGCGAAACGCTGCGTGAAGAGCAGCCGGTTGATGAACGTAATGCCCACGCTTGCAGCTTCATCGTCATGGAGCGCTCGGTTTGAAGGGTATTCTCTCGGCACTACTTAATCTCGTCTGCCGCAAGGTGATTGAGCGTAACCCCGAAGCTCAGGCTGCCATTGATGCCGAGCTGAAAAAACTGACCCTCTACCACTATCCCGCCTGCCCCTTCTGTCTGCGCGTGCGGCGAGTGATGCGCTATCTAAAGCTCGATATCCCGTTGCAGGATGTGATGCAGAGCCGGGATGCGCACCAGGCGCTGCTAAAAGGCGGTGGCATGACTCAGGTGCCCTGCCTGCAGATCATTGAGGATGATGGTGCAGAGCGCTGGCTCTATGAGTCGGCCGATATTAATCATTACCTGAAGTCGCGCTTCTCCAAATAGAGCAAGGATCACCCCGATGCATATTCATTACCTGCAGCACGTTCCCTTTGAAGGCATTGGTTCGATCCAGGACTGGGCCGATCGGGGAGGGCATACGGTTTCGCGCACGCGTCTCTATGCCGGTGATCAGTTCCCCGCCATTGACCGTTTCGACCTGCTGGTTGTGATGGGCGGCCCAATGAATATCTACGAGTACAGCGAATATCCCTGGTTGAAGGTGGAGAAGGGGTATATCAAACAGGTGATCGAGGCCGACAAAGCAGTGCTTGGTGTCTGCCTTGGAGCGCAGCTGATCGCCGATGTGCTCGGTGGGCCGGTGGTCGATGGGCGTGAGAAGGAGATCGGCTGGTTCGATATCAAGCGCTCGGCCGAGGTGGCCGATCATCCACTGGCTCTCTTTCTCGATGATCAGTGCGAGGTGTTCCACTGGCACGGCGATACCTTCAATATCCCGCCGGGTGCGATTCACCTCGCCTCAAGCGGCGTCTGTGACAACCAGGGTTTTATCTACAACGATCGCGTGGTGGCGCTGCAGTTCCATCTCGAGACCACGGCGGAGAGCGCTGCGGCATTGATCGAAAACTGTGCCGGTGAATTGGCCGAGGGTGGTGCTCATATTCAGAGTGGTGCGGAGATGATGGCCGATGGTGCGCGTTATGCGGCGATCAATCAGCGTATGAATCGGCTGCTTGATGCAATGGCAGCAACGCTTAATTAACTGAGCTACTCCTCGAGATAGAGGAACGACCAGCGGCTGCCGGTGGTCTCCTCCAGTCGCTGCATCAACTCATCACCCGGTAGCGCCAGTTCTGCCGGTATTCCCCAGATGTCGATTCGTAAATTTCCGAAGCCCCCGTAGTGACGCCAGTTGAGTGAGGCTAGCGCTGTCTCTGAGCTGCACTTTGGACAGTTGAGCGATGTCTCGGCGGTTATCTCATCTGTTTGAAGATGGTTACGCCACTCTCCCAGCTTGGTACGGCAGGAGGGGCAGCGGGGCGGTACGCCCTGACTGCCACCGATCAGTATTGAGTTCTCTGTAGCGACCGGCTCCACATGGCAGAAGCTATCGCCCGCCCTCGGATCGGTGACGATGTGCGGTGCGCAGCCGAGGAAGGTGATCAGTGCCGCGAAGCGTTCACCGGCGAGGTAGTGGTTGTGTCCCTGAAAATCGATCGCATTCTCGATCAGACCGATCTCTCTGATTTGCGTGGTGACAGCATCAAGCGTGCTGGCTGCAGCGGTGGTGTGCAGGATGAGTTTTTCGGCCATTGGTGATCCGCGAAAGCGGTGAGTAATTAGTGGTTGGGAGCGCCATTATACGGGCGCTCCCGGTTGTTAGGCGAGGCTGCTGCTCATTGCAAAGTTGTGTTCCAGGCACGGCTCAATTTCCGTGCTGTTGAGGGTCTCTCCGGGTTTGGCAATTAGCTGTAGCAGTACCCCATCTGTTGTGGGTTGGATATTGATTCGGTCTACCTTGTTATATTCGTCTGTGGCGTTTTCACAGCTACCGTCGTCGCAACGGCGATCGCGGCAGTTGTTCATATAGTGTTCAAGCAGCTGCTCCTGCTCTACGGCGTCGGCACTGATTGAAACGTCGAGATGTCGGTCGCGATTTTCGATCCGATATTCCATCTCCATGTAGTCCTCCCTTTTAATACACCTACATTTTTATAGACTATTTGGGCGAAACGGCAAGTTTTCAACCCCTCGTAACTACTCTTTCGGTGAGCGACAGCCGGGGCAGTTGTAGGCGATCGATTCACCGCTTTCGAGGCAGTAGGCGGTCAACGTGCCGCCCCAGAGGCAGCCGGTATCGAGTGCAAAGAGGCTGCCATCAGTCATTAATCCGAGCGTTGACCAGTGGCCGATGATCACCTTCAAATCGCGGCTGCGGCGTTCTGGGTGTTCGAACCAGGGTATCAATCCCTCTGGCTGGCTGCCGGGTGCGCCCTTGTGGTGAAACTCCAGCGCGCCATCTGGCTCCAGATAGCGCATACGGCTGAAACAGTTGGTGATAAAGCGTAACCGCTTGATCCCCTCCAGCTTACCTTTCCAGCGCTTCGGTTTGTTGCCGTACATGTTCTGCAGAAAGTCGACGTAATCATCGCCCTGTAGCACCGCCTCGACCTCTGCCGCACAGGCCTGTGCCAGGGAGAGATCCCACTGTGGTGCTAGCCCGGCGTGAATCATGGTGTAGCCAAGTTTGGCATCGTGGTGTAGCAGTGGCTGGTGGCGAAGCCACCGCAGGAGTTCGGGGCCGTCGTCGGCCTCGATCAGTGGCTGGAAGTTGTCGTTCTTGGAGTACTTCAGATGCCCCTCGGCAACGGCGAGCATATGCAGGTCGTGATTACCGAGTACGGTGATGGCACGATCACCGAGTGACTTTACAAAACGTACCGTCTCGAGCGATTTGGGGCCGCGGTTGACCAGATCGCCGGTGAACCAGAGTTGATCTTTAGCGGGATCGAAATTGATCCGTTGCAGTAGCTGCTGCAACTCATCGAAGCAGCCCTGTATATCACCGATTGCATAGGTGGCCACGGTTAGCGCTTCTCCAACTCGATGTGGCGGAACCAGCCGCCCGCCAATGCTGCTTCGTTGCGGCTGAGCTGAAGGTTGGGGCAGCTGGCGTGCACCTCTTCGAAGATGACGTCAGTACGGGTGGCGATGTGGCGAATCAGTGGATTGATCATGCGTCGCAAAGGTGCACGCTGATCGGGGCGCAGGAACTTATCGAGGATCACGATTCGACCACCGGGGCGTAGCACCCGCGCCGCCTCTGCGAGGGCGCGTTGCGGTTCAGGAACGACAGCGAGGATCAGGTGCATCACCACGATGTCGAACTGCTCATCGCCGTAGGGGAGGGCCATCGCATCGCCCTCCTGAAGCTCGATCTCGATGCCCAGTGTGGTGGCGCGACGTTCTGCGCGCTTGAGCATAGCAGGGGTGATATCTATGCCGTGGTAGTGGGCGCCGCTCGGTAGGTAGGGTAGGTCGAGACCGCTGCCGATACCGCTGAGTAGTATCTCGGGAGTATTGTCGGTGCCGAGTCTGTCGAGGCTGCGTCGGCGAGCGGCTGCGGTAGCGGCAGCGATCGCGAGGTCATAGATAGGTGCGATCAGGGTGTAGCTGAACCTGAGCGACATGTATGGATCAGTGTAGGGTGCGAGGTGGTGAGAGGGAGAAGGGGGCTATCTCCGCATCGAACTCATGCCCGTCCTCTGCCACCATCTGGTAGCTACCGCGCATGGATCCGACTTCGGTCTCGAGCATGGTGCCGCTGGTGTAGCGAAAGCTCTCTCCCGGCTGCAGATTGGGTTTCTCACCCACCACTCCTTCACCACGTACCTCCTGCACCTTGCCGTTGGCATCGGTGATTAACCAGTGGCGTGAGAGCAGCTGTGCTGCAACGCTGCCAGCGTTCTCAATGGTAATGGTATAGGCAAAGACATACCGACCATCATCGGGCACAGACTGCTCCTCGATATAGGTGGTCTCGGCGTTGACTTCGATGTGGTATTCAGGGGAGTCGGACATGGTCTGCAACTGGTGGTGAATGAGCAACAACTCTAGCACGAAAGATGCGCTGCTTCCCTTTGACACAGCATCTGAAGGGTTGTCACAGACGACTGGCGTGAAGCGCTGCACCGAGCAGGCCGACGCGAGGCTCCATCACCACGTTGATCGGGAATTTATGCATCAGATCGGCCATGCGCCCCTTGCTGTGGAAGGCCTTAATAAAGCGCGGTTGTTGTAGCTGTTCGATCAGTTTTGGGGCGATACCGCCGGCGATATAGAGCCCTCCGCGGGGCAACAGGGTTAGTGCGACATTACCGGCCTGGGCACCATAGATGGCGATGAAAATACCCAGCGCCTCGAGTGCAAGTGGATCGTTCTGCTCGATGGCAAAACGGCTGATCTCGGCCGACGGATCACCTGTGGTAATCGCCTCATTCAGGGTGGCTGAAGCGAGTCGCTTCGGCTGGGTGGTGAGAAAGCGATAGATGGCGTGCAGGCCGGGGCCGGAGAGGACGCGATCCCACGAGACATGTTCATACTCTGTTTCCAGGTAGTGCTGCAATGCGCGTTGCAGTTCACCTGTTGGGGCGAATTCGGCATGCCCCCCCTCGGAGGGGAGTGGTCGGTAGTGTTCGCCATCATGAAGCAGCAGGCCAATGCCGAGACCGGTTCCGGCACCGATCACGGCCCGGGTTCCCTTGGGTTGCGGATCACCGGCCTGTAGTTCGACGAGGTCATCTTCAGTGAGTGCCTCGATACCGTAACCAATCGCTTCAAAATCATTGATGAGGGTGAGCGGATGGATACCCGTTTCTCTCGAGAGGGCTGCAGCATTGAGCTGCCAGGGTAGTGCGGTGATCTGCGCGGTTACCTGGTCGGCGCTACGCGTGACCGGTCCGGCGACACCAAAACAGGCGGCTTCGATGGTGGTTGCATCGGTGCCGGTGTCGCTCAGGAACCGCAACACCATCTGCTCCAATCCAGTGAAATCGTTACTGCTGTAGCGCTGCTCAATAATTGAGCGACAACCTTCAGTGTCGCATTCGGCAATCATTAAGAGCGTTTTAGTGCCGCCAAGATCTCCTGCAATGACCCTCATGCCAAGACCTCGGCGAGGCCCTTTGCCGCCGCTTCATCCAGTAACCACTCCAGTGATCCCTGAGGTACAAGCCGCTGGATCGGTAGTCGTGGTGTGTTGCGGCGCATGGCATGGCGCAGTGCCTCAACCTTATTCTCACCACAGACCAGCAGGGCGATGTGATGAGACGTATTGATGGTTTTAAAGGTGAGACTGATGCGCCAGCTTGTCATCTTTTCCACATAGCTTGCAGCACAGAGTGTCTGCTGTTCGTGGAGGATCTCCGTCTCTGGAAAGAGCGAAGCGGTGTGACCATCGGGACCCATGCCGAGCAGCATAAGATCGAAGCAGTGCTGACCGTTGTGATTCAGGGGCAGCTGTTGCTGAAGTTCTTGTGCATAGGTTTCGGCGGCCTCTGCCGCGCTACTCAAAGATGTATCGACAGGGTGGATCTGGCTCTCAGGAATGGCGAGCTGATCAAGCATTGCTTCACGCGCCATACGGTAGTTGCTGTCGGGGTGGTCGTGAGGGACGAAACGCTCATCGCCAAAGTAGATGTGAACCTTCGCCCAGTCGATCTGCTCGCTAAAAGGATGGGCTGCAAGCAGTTGGTAGAGGCGTTTGGGTGTAGAGCCACCGGAAAGAGCGACATGGAAACTGCCGTGATCGCTTATCGCCTCCTTACAGAGCGATACCCAGCGTGCCGCAGCGGCGGCACTGACCGACTCCAGCTCTGGATAGATATTGGTCTGATCGAACAGATTGTTCTTGCTCATGCCGTTCCTGTTAGTCTGTTTCGGCGCTATATTGGACGCACCGATATTCCCACGGTTCGATAGATCAATACAACGGAGAAAAATATGAAATTTGTTCCTGCCCTTTCGCTTCTGGTTGCAGCTTCACTCCCGTTCACGGCAATGGCTGAGTCGGAATCACCGATGGCGGTCAACATCAAACGGTTATCGATGGAATCGGCGCTAACGGTTGCCAAGGCAGCCGTCGAGGCGTGTCGTAAAGAGGGGATTCAGATCGGCGTAACCGTGGTCGACCGTGGTGGTAACCCGCAGGTGGTGCTACGTGATGTGCTGGCACCCGACCTGACACTCAATATCAGCAAGCAGAAGGCCTATACCGCGATCTCATTTATTGCCACCACATCATCAATGGAGAACCGATTCACAACGCCGTTTGCGGTGGCCAAGGTTGATGGACTGGTGATGTCAGCAGGTGGCGTACCAATCCAGGCGGGCGGCATTGTCTATGGCGCCGTGGGCGTGAGTGGTGCCCCTTCAGGTGTGACCGATGAGATGTGTGCTCAGGCGGGTGTCGATGCGATCAAAGACGATCTGGAGATGGAGGGGCTCTAGTCTAGATTTGAGCTGTTTCGATCGACCTGAGACTGCCATGTCCCACGAAGATGCGGTTTCAGGTTGAGTCGGGATTGAGTCAGCCGCCTTATTCAGGGCGGCGCTCGTTTTCCTCTGCGGTGAATCGTTGCCGCCCTGCTAGGGTAGGGGTATTACCGATAAGCAGGTTTGCCAGGCTAGATTAGCTCACCCTGCGTAGGTGTTGGGGCGGCTTGTGCCCCGGTGCTGCTCTACGTATTCGATAGCGGTTTTTACCGCCTCTTCTACGGCATTCATCATCTGGAAGCGCTCCTCCGATGGCATATAGAAGACCAGGTCGACCTTGTGTCTGACGTAGCGTGCCGGTAGTTGGTTCAGCGCGACGCAGGCGACATCTTCCAGATAATCATCATCACTATTTGGTGTCTCACCCTCTGCCGCCAAGCGACGAATACGCTCTACCACTAGCTGTTCGTAGTAGTTCTGAATCTCTTCATACATCGGTATCCACTCCTTTGATCTTATTGTTTCGGTTCTTCAACTCCTGTGTTGGCACAAAAGCTGAATGGATAACTCTATCCGGTGCGCAGCGGCGCATCGACAGTCGATAGTGTGCGCCAGGTTCGGTTTGTATGTGAAGTGTTTCACGGTACGAGCCAAAGCGCATCTATAGCCTTAACAGTAAGCGTTTTCCAGTCTAGAGGCTAGGTTGGAGAGGAGGTGGGTTATGAAAAAGTGGCACAGCCCCGATTTAATGGCCGTGGTGATGTTATTTGTGGGTACCGGTGTGATGGTGACGATGTTTGCACATGCAGGTGACGAATTTCCGCCACCACCCTGTCCTTCTGGATGTAACGGCTTTACCGATCCCATTTTGCCCCAGATCCATGCCGGGGCGGATAAGAGCAGCCGGCCAAAGGCAAAACTCTTCACCCTGCAGCACTACCACTATCTGGGTGGAAACAAACCGGACAGTGGTACGGGTCTAGGTTATGTCCGTCAGGGAAGTGGACTCGATATGGCGCTAACCCTCGACACACCCGGATTGGAGTTGAGTCGCAAAATGGGTGGCATGAGAGCGGGTCTTCGTTTTGAACGAGACACGGTTGAAAAGAGCGATACGGCGATCTCGATCGGTTTTAGTCACCGCTGGTAGCTTGTTAACTAATCCTGAATGCGTACCGCCAGCAGGCGCTGACCGCCATGGAGAGCGAAGTGAGGGCGGTTAGTCCCCGATAGTCGACGCCGTCTGCATATTCGTAGTTGAGAGCGCGAGCGAACGACGAAGAAGATGCAGCAGCGGCTTTATGTCGGCGTAGAGTCACTGAGGGAGCAAAAATAGCGACTCCCCGGTCGCAGGGGGCGTGGTGTAGTACGGCATTGGCGGTAGAGCCGAGCAGCAGTGCCAGGCCATGACGACCGTGGCTGCCAAGAACGATCAGGTCGATTTGCTGCTCCTCAGCAACTCGCGAGACTTCCCCATTAATCGTCCCTACCTCACTGTAGCAATCGATCCTGTCAATACCGAGTGAATCTGCCAGTTTGGTGAGTCGTGTTTTGGCTTGCTGCTGGAGTTCAGGTTCCAGGGATAGTAGTGGGGTGGCGTCGAGATCGTTGATGGTGTCGAGTACGGCCGGTTCGACCACGTGGACCAGGCTAACCTGGGCGTTAGATAGCTTGGCAATTGTCTGGGCACGTTCGACAACCTTTTGGTCGCTCTCGTTGAACTCGACTGCAATTAGGATCTTTTTATAGCTGATCACGCCACATCTCCCCTGTAACTATCTGCATCCAGTATAGCAATGGTGATGCTGGAGATATTACGGTGCATTGTGTTTGATGCTGAGCGTCATGTGTGCTGGGTGGATTGCTCTGTTATTTGGGGGGTGCGGTTTAAATGCTCCTCTAAAAATTTGTTATCTTCCAACTATGAGTAGAAGCAGGATGAAAGGCTGAATGGTGCGATTGCAGCGGACTATGTGAATGCTGCCTGTTAACAGAAAGTCCTGGATTGCGTTGGTAACTAATTGGCTGTTAGATAAATAATCCGTTGTTATTGTTAGATTGGAATGACAAGCCTGGCGCAGGTACCGCCCCCCTCTCGCTCGAGTAGTTTCACAATCCAGCCATTTGTGTCGGCAAGCTGTCGAACAATGGCCAACCCCAGACCACTACCTCCAGTTATGCTGCTACGGGATTTTTCGAGTCTGAAAAAGGGTTGAAATACGGCTTCGCGCTGTTCTGGTGGAATGCCTGGGCCGTGATCCAGGACCTGAATGGTGAGGGAGTCATGGTCGCAGTTGCACTCAATTCTGACTGGTTTGCCATCGCCATAGCGAATGGCATTCTCAAGAAGATTTGTAACGATGCGTTGGAGTGCGAGTCGATTTAATGTAAAGCTGCAGGTTTTTTCAGAGTGCCACTCAATGATGTGATTACCGCGCCTTGCTGCTTCGACGATATGATCAAGTGCCTCGGCTATCTGTAAAGGCTCCTTTTCCTGTTTGTCCAGTTCAAGATTGACCTGTAGTGCCTGTCCTATAAGGCGGTTTACTGAGTCGAGATCCCGGTATATTCCATTCATTAACTGTGGATCCCCACCATTATCTGGAAGCATGGCTAGTGCCAGCTGGATCTGAGTTAATGGTGTTCGCAGGTCATGAGAAATTCCCGCTAAGAGCGTTGTTCGGTTGGCGAGCAGCTCTTTAACCTGGATGTTCATTCTGTTGAACTCCCTGGCAAGAACGACAAGTTCCTCCGGCCCCTCCTCTTTAACAGGTTCAGGCCACTGCCCTTTACCGATTAATTGGGCTGCGTGATAAAGGCGTTCTATGGTGACTGTAAGGCGGCGTGTGAGTAGAGCGGCAGTAATAAAGGTAAGAAAAAAACCAGTAATCAGCAGCACAAAAAAAGCTGCGGATGGTTTTACCCCTATGCGAGAACGGGAAAACCCAAAGCGCAACATGCCTTCTGATAAGGGGATGTCTGCCCAGAACCACTCCTCTCCCTCGCTGACCGCCATGGATAGCGAAGCGAAGGCGGTTAGTCCGCGATAGTCGACGCCGTCTGCCTATTCGTAGTTGAGAGCGAGAGCGAACGACGAAGAGCGACTCCCCGGCCGCGCTGGTGCTTTTCAAAATCATTATTTTTTTGCCGATTTGGGATTCAAGCGATAGCTCAAGGAAATAGAGATACGGGAGAAGGGAGGTCGATTTCGACAATGGAGTGTCTGCCGTGACTAGTATCAGATCGTGTTTTCTTTGCATTCGTCGTGCGAATGCATCGTGTTCTGCATACGGTAACTGTTCCCATGTTTCAGCGGCATGAGAGATGATGCTGGCCAGATCATCGGTGGCACGCTGTCCAAGTGGAACGACCATGTAGTAGGCAATGGTTGATAGTACAATCATCATAAAGCCAACAGAGACAACACCGATGGTTGATATGATTTTCCAGAAGTAGCTCTGATATTTAATAAAAAGCATCTCTATCCGCTTACTCTTCTTGTGAAAATATATAACCAGCACCCCACACGGTGCGGAGAAAGACGGGTTCTGTTGGATCGATTTCGATTTTTTTCCGCAAACGCCCTACGCAGACATCGATGCTGCGATCAAGCGGTGAGTGGTCATATCCTTTGGTCAGTTCCAGTAAGGTGTCACGGTTTAATACCCGGTTTGCCTGTTCAAGAAAGATGCGCAGCAGTGTGAACTCTCCGGATGTGAGTGGGATCTCTTTGTGGTCTTTGGTGAGTTTGTGTTTTTGAACATCAAGGCTAAAGGGTCCGAAAGTGAGTGTCGTTGTTTCGCTGGGAGTAGAGTCTTTGTTGGTCTCGTTGCATCTACGTAATACGGAGCGAACCCTGGCCAATAGCTCTCTTGGATTAAAGGGCTTTGTCAGGTAGTCGTCTGCGCCCATTTCAAGACCGACAATGCGATCAAGTTCCTCACCTCTTGCTGAGAGAATAATGATGGGCAGGTTGTTCTGTTGGCGTAATCTTCGGCCGATTGAGAGGCCGTCCTCTCCGGGGAGCATAAGGTCGAGAATTACAAGGTCGGCATTGTGGTCGGTAAGGTGTCGATCTAGCGCTGCACCATCCTCAACGGCAACAACCTCATACGCTGACCGCTATGGATAGCGAAGCGAAGGCGGTTAGTCCGCGATAGTCGACGCCGTCTGCCTATTCGTAGTTGAGAGCGCGAGCGAACGACGAAGAA
>NZ_MPRL01000074.1:0-29169 GCF_002020875.1 Solemya pervernicosa gill symbiont
CTCTGCTGCAGCCTTCTCTGCTGCAGCCTTCTCTGCTGCAGCCTTCTCTGCTGCAGCCTTCTCTGCTGCAGCCTTCTCTGCTGCAGCCTTCTCTGCTGCTGCCTTCTCTGCTGCTGCCTTCTCTGCTGCTGCCTTCTCTGCTGCTGCCTTCTCTGCTGCTGCCTTCTCTGCCTCAGCCTTCTCTGCCTCAGCCTTCTCTGCCTCAGCCTTCTCTGCTGCTGCCTTCTCTGCCTCAGCCTTCTCTGCCTCAGCCTTCTCTGCCTCAGCCTTCTCTGCCTCAGCCTTCTCTGCCTCAGCCTTCTCTGCCTCAGCCTTCCCTGCTTCAGCCTTCTCTGCTGCTGCCTTCTCAGTCACTGAGATGTCTACATCAGCTGATCCGCCACCGCCACTTGGTGTAGAAGGAGATGGTGTTGATGGTGGAGGTTCACTACCACCCGACTCGTTCTTTTTACTTCGGAACAGTCCCATCACCATAGAGAAGAGTGACTGCAACCCCATCCAGATGAAGATAAATACTGCTCTGATTGCAAAGATCGCCATGACCACAATAGGCCAGATCTTCATAAAGAGGCTCTCACCACGCTCCTCTTTTTCCTCAGTCGCCTCAGTATTATCACAAGAGACATTGGCACCATCAGCGCCAACAGGACAGAAGGCCTTGCGACCGGAATAACAACCTAATGGGATAATTAGCAGGGTCAGCAGAGTCGATACCAGCACACCAAACAATAGCGAGACCGCCATACCCTGGAAGATCGGATCGAATAGGATAACGAATGAACCGCCCACCAGCGCCAGCGCGGTAATAACAATCGGACGTGTTCTGACACGGCACGACTCGACCAGCGCATCAATTACCGGCACACCACGCTGAATCTCATGCTTAGTGAAGTCGACTAGCAGAATCGAGTTACGCACGATAATACCCGCTAGTGCTATAAAGCCGATCATTGAGGTGGCAGTAAATTCAGCGCCCATGATCCAGTGACCTGGAATGATACCGATCAGCGTTAGCGGGATCGGCGCCATGACGATAGCAGGCAGGGTAAAGTTGCCGAACTCCCACACCACCAACATGTAGATCAACACCAGTGCGACACCAAATGCGAGCCCCATATCGCGGAAGGTTTCAAAGGTAACAGTCCACTCACCACCCCATTCAAACGCGGAGCTTTTATCGCTCGAGGGAGGACCAAAGTAGTTGCTTTGCACCTTCACGCCATCAGGAGAGACATAGTCATTGAGCAGGTCTTCAATCTCAAACATGCCATAGATAGGCGCACCAAGACGCCCCTGGCCTTCACCCGTCACGTACTCAACCGCACGCAGATCCTTGTGGAAGATTGGCTGATCCTGGTAGATCGGAACAAAACGTCCCAGCTCTGCTAGCGGAAGCGTCTTACCACCTTGTGTTGGGATAGGCAGATTGGCCAAACGCCCCATCTGCGAACGCGCCTCCAGCGGTACCTGCATGACGATGTAGGTCGGCTCCAGTACTGTGCGCTGTTTAATATCACCCAGCTTGTAACCGCCCAAAGCCATCGACAGATTTCGATTAATTACATCAACCGACACACCTCGGCGCACTGCCTTCTCGGTATCGACCTCAAAACGCAGTACTTCATAGGGGTTCTGCATATAGTTATCGACATCAGTAACGTTGTTGGCACGTTCAAAGATCTGGGTCAGATCGGCAGCCACCTGACGACGGGTAGTTGCATCGGGACCGTAGACCTCGGCGACAACAGATTGCAGTACTGGAGGTCCTGGCGGCATCTCTACGATCTGTATCCGTGCGCCCAGTTCAGTGGAAAGCGGTGTGAGTAGCTCACGAACCACCTGCGCCAGCTCATGACTGCTGCGTTCACGATCGCGCTTGTGAAGTAGCTCTACCTGTATATCTGCTTCCCACGGGTTCTTACGCAGGTAGTAGTGACGTACCAGACCGTTAAAGTTAAACGGTGAAGCGGTACCCGTGTAGGTCTGCAGTGCCGTTACCTCAGGAATGGAACGTAGCGCCTCCGCCAGACGCCAGGTGACATTGGCCGTTACGGGCAGCGCCGTACCTTCAGGCATATTGATAACAACGTTGAACTCCGACTTGTTGTCGAAGGGCATCATCTTCACCGTCACACCCTTGGTATAGAAGAGCGCACAACAGAGGAAAAAGACCGCGATAATCGAGAAGAGGAAGAGACGCCCCTTGGTTTTACTGGTAGTCAGTGGCTCGATCATCTTGTGATAGAGACGGCCTAGACGCTCGCTCCCCTTGTGCTCACGCTCCTGAGCAGCGTGCAGGTACTCCAGAGAGGGGCGAATACGCATTGCCAACCAAGGGGTAAAGATGAATGCGGCAAACAGCGAGAAGAGGATCGCAACCGAACCGAGTGCCGGAATCGGCGCCATGTAGGGTCCCATCATGCCACTCACTGCACCCATCGGCAGCAGTGCCGCGATCACGGTAAAGGTTGCTAGAATGGTGGGGTTACCGACTTCGCGTACCGCGTCGACCGCTGTATCGGTGTCTATCTCACCATTCATCAGCCAGCGACGATAGATATTCTCAATAACAACAATCGCATCGTCGACCAGAATGCCGATCGAGAAGATCAGCGCAAAGAGTGAGACACGATCGATGGTGTAGCCGAGCAGATAGGCGCCGAAGACGGTTACCAGAATGACGACCGGGATGACCACCAGCACCACGGTGGCAGCACGCCAGCCAAGGAAGAACCAGATCAAAACCGTTACGGCACCCGTTGCAACAAAGAGCTTGAATATCAGCTCATTGACCTTGTCGTTGGCGGTCTCACCGTAATTGCGAGTAACAGCGACGTGAACGTTATCGGGGATTAACGATCCCTTCAGCTCCTCAACCTTACTCAACACCCTATTGGCGACTGTTACGCCGTTGGAGCCCTCTTTTTTCGCCACCGCAAGGGTAACTGCAGCCTCACCATTGGCAATCGGCGCACCCTCAGCTACCGCAGGACCGGTGAAATAGTTAACCAGTTGCCGTGTCTCTTCGGGACCATCAGTGACCTTGGCTATGTCGCGCACATAGATCGGCGCCTCACCCTGAGTGCCTACTACTAGCTGTGCAACATCCTCTGCATTGCGCAGGAAAGAACCGGAGTAGACCTGGAATACCTGTCCACCCGTTTCGGTATCACCAACATCCTGCTCACTGTTAGAGGTTCGAATCGTATTGGCGACCTGATCAAAGCTGATGCCAAAGCCGGCCAGACGCTCAGGTAATACTTCAATACGGATTTGCGCACTACGACCGCCGACAATAAGACCCTGACTGGTCTCTGGCACCTCTTTAAGGCGCTGCAAAACATCCAGTGCGAGCAGTCGAAGCTGATTGTCATCGACATCTTCCGACCAGAGCGTGAGGGCGACAACAGGCACATCGTCAACGGCCTTTGGCTTGACCATCGGCTGGGAAACGCCTGGAGGAATACGATCGAGATTGGAGTTAAGCCTGTCGTAGAGCTTGACCAGCGAGGACTCCATCTGCTGACCAACATCGAACTCAACGGTGACCATGCCCTGACCACGCTGCGAGGCGGAGTAGACATGCTTGACGCCGGTAATCTCACTCATGATCCGTTCCAGTGGATCGGTCGCGAGGCTCGCTACCTGCTCAGCAGACGCACCGGGGTAGGAAAAAAAGATGTCTACCATCGGCACGGATATCTGCGGATCCTCCTGACGCGGCGTCAGGAATATCCCCATAATGCCTATAGCAAAACAGGCGATCAGGAACAGTGGGGAGAGCGGCGAATGGATAAACGCCTTGGTCATTCGCCCCGCAATACCGAGATCGACATGCTCTTCAGTGCCGACCGGTGATACCGGCGGTGACACGTTTTTATCGTCTTGTTCAGTCATCGTTACACAGCTTTATTCTGATTGTTCGACCCAATACAGCGCCCGACAACAAATCCCCCACCGTCGTGAAACCACCCCATATCAAGGTGTTTCGTGGCTGCTGTACCTCAATTAACTCAAATTAACGTGGCGATTCCTGCCCAGGCGCAGGCGATGCTGGAGACCAACCCGAAGCCATTCCGGCAGGTGGATTAACCAATACCATCTCACCCTCTTTGATACCTGACAGTACCGTTACCGTGTGGTTATCGAGCGACTCACCCAGACGTACTAGTCTTAGCTCGGTCCGGTTCTCCTGATTAACTACAAATACCGCTGGCAGACTGCCACGGTAAACCACGGAAGTGGCAGGAATAATCGGCAGCTCTCGCGTCGGTACGTTCACATCAGGAATCAGCACCTCGGCATACATACCCGGTCCACCCGGCACACCCTCAGGCAGATCAAACTTTACGGTCACGGTGTGGCGCTGCACATCGGCCATTGGGGAAATCTGAGCCACACGTGCCTCGATCTGGGTGTTACCCACATCGAGTTTCGCCGGTACCATCATGCCTTTACTTAACCCGGGCATCAGTCGCGCAGGAACCTCGGCCTGAATTTGCAGATAGCGTGTATCGGCGAAGACCAGCAGCGGTTTACCTGGCTGTACTGTGTCACCACTCTCTACCAGCTTCTTAACGATCACACCGGAGAACGGTGCAACGGCACGAGTATCACGCAGCTTGGCATCAACCTCTTCCAGCTTGGAACGAGCCTGCAGTGCCTGATTCTGAGTCTGATTGATGTTGGTACCGAAGGTATGCAGATCGGCTTGACGATCCAGAGCAGGATTACCGTATCCAGCCATGCTACCCATCTGACGAGTGAAGAATTGGTCGAACATCGAAGGCATACCCATGCCCGGTGAACGATTGATATTTTTCGACTGTGGCGACCAGAGCTCACGCGAGTACTGAACTCTTGCATTACGCATTGCCGCATCGGCATTGGCGATCTCCGCCAGTACCTGTCGACGCTGAGCCAGCAGATCGTCATCATCGATCGCTACCAGCACCTGCTCCTCTTCGAACCAGTCGCCCTCGGCACCGGCAATAAATTCTACGCGCCCTGGAATCTGGGCTGCGAGTGTAACTTCTTTATATGGAACGACCGTGCCACCTAGCACCACGGTCGGCCCAGTCTGGGTCGTTTCAACAACCACCACACCGCCGACGCCGTTACTGATTGTGGCTGGCGCGGCGTTATAGGCTGGAGCCGCCACAGCCGCCTGAGCAGGTGCGGCAGCCTGCGCCGATGGGAACTGATATCCATTTGTCTGCTGAGTCTGCGCCGGATAGCTTGTACCACTGGCAGCTGTCTGCTCAGCCTGCGGTCGATAACCACCCACCTGCCCCGCACCACTTTGGGTCTGGTAAAAGCCCTGCGTATTGTACGAAGATTGTGGTGCCGTCGACTGATTGTCACTTACCGGCGCATACCGAGACTGATAACCATCAGCCGCAAATGTGGCAGGCGCCGAAGTGACAGTTGCCAACAGCGCACTTATTACAAATCGATTCAGTTTCATCTTAATTGTGGTTTCCGTTGCTTTGCATTAACCCTGCGACAGCTCAGTCAGATCAGGCACGGCCCATCACTGTAAAGCTCTTTATAAAGGGGGTCGCCATACGGGGATCTTTCACCATGGCGCTGTAATCACCCACGTTGAATTTCAGTTTTCTTGAAGTGTAGGCAACTCCCAGCCCCATCATGCCCGGTGGCTTCTTCATCCATTTTCCCCAATTCTCGGGGGTTGCGCGAAGATCCCAATTTATATCCTGACCATCAAATGCGCCGGCGGCTGTCGCCTTGCCATTCTCTATGGAGATATACCCCTTGGGTGCATCATCACCATCGAAACCATACGCTATGACAGAATTAAAACCAATTTTTGCAAGCGCATCAGAGAGATCCGGCTCTTTATTCCACTCTTCCATGAACTTACCCATCCACTCTTCAGAGAACATTTCAGACATCTGATCAAACCCCCATTGTAATTAGTTAATCTTTCCCCGGACTGACTTTATAACAAATACCGGTACCAACTTATAGCAAATTCTCTGCCATATACGTAAGTCATTGTTAATATTAACATTAAGCTATCTGCTTGTGCTGCAATGTTGCAGTCAAATTTTCCAGATTATATTTAATAATCAACCCTATCATTATGATTTATTTGCTTATTATTCAAACAGAACCCCTTATGCAATGTTGCGCAACACCGATGACAATGCAACACTCTTCCACCCGCCACCAGCAAATGAGACCCCATAAAAAATGAACGTGAAGGATACCCTGGGTGCTCTGTTCGAATCAGTCGTTTCATATATCGATGAAGGTGTCATCATCTCAGATCCAATGGGTCACGTGATTTACCAAAATCCCGCCGCTGGACAACTGCTCGGCCTCGCCTCCAATGAGCCTATTGAAAAGTTGAAGGAGATTGGCGGCATTAATCTACAACGCGCACTGATTAAAGCAGCCATTGATTCGGGCGAGGCTGACGCTGCCGGTCGCCCGAGTGGCAACTTCGTCGAATTCGATCAGAAGATCCAGGCCAAAGAGGGCGGTGAGCGCCATCTTAAAATCAACAGTGGCATGGTTTTCGCCACTGGACACGAAGAGAAGCTACGCCTGACCATCATCCACGACCACACCGACTACCATCGCCTGCAGGCGGTTTTTAATCCTGGCAATAATGAGATGGTCACCCGCGACACGCAGATGCTGGAAATCCTGGCGCGCATTGAACAGATCGCCCCAACCAACGCCTCGGTACTGATCCAGGGTGAATCGGGGACCGGGAAAACAGAACTGGCACGTCGCATCCATCGCCTAAGCAAACGTCACAACCAACCATTTATTGAACTCAACTGTGCAGCCATACCTGAAAGCCTGATCGAGTCGGAACTCTTTGGACATGTGAAAGGCGCCTTTACTGGCGCCAATCAGGATCGCCCGGGGCGTTTCCAATCGGCAAACCACGGTACCCTCTTCCTCGACGAGGTCAGCGAAATACCGATCCACCTGCAGGCAAAGCTGTTGAAGGCGATCCAGGAACAGGAGTTTGAGATGGTCGGTGCCGACCACCCGGTCAAGGTCGATGTGCGTATCATGGCCGCCTCCAACCGCAATCTGCGTGACATGGTCGACGATGGCACCTTTCGTGCCGACCTCTATTACCGCCTCGCAGTCATTCCACTTAGCGTTCCACCACTGCGTGATCGCCCAGGTGATATCTCATTACTGCTTGTCAGCTTCTGTAAAAAGATGGAGGCACGCGGCTACCCTGCTGATATGAAGTGCAATCCCGATGCGATGCGCATGATGATGGATTACCCCTGGCCAGGTAATGTTCGTGAACTGGAGAACGCGGTCGAGCACGGCATCATCTGCTCCTTCGACCACGAGGTCACCATCGAGAGCCTGCCACAGGATATTCGTGACTATGCTGGCACACCGTTGCTTTCAGAAGAAGATCAGGAACAGGCCAATCTACGTCGTGAGATTGAGGTGGCGCTGAAACACGCCAACGGCAGCAAGGCGATGGCGGCAAAAATTCTCGATATCGACCGCACCACGCTGTGGAGACGCATGCAGCGCCTGGGGATTAAGTAGGCTCAATCCTCCCAGAGACAGGTACCATCAGCCTTTTTTCGAATCAGATCGAGATAAGCTGTATGCGCCTCCATCTCCGCTTCGGTCGGTTTGAGTATCGTTAGCGGTTCACGGTCAGCAGCCAGACGACGAATCGCCTCTCCACCGCCCTGCTCACTACTCTCGCTCTGCCCATCCAGCATCAGAGTCACCTGACCACCGGTCATCGCCAGATAGACATCGGCGAGGATCTCGGCATCAAGCAGCGCGCCGTGCAGGGTACGCTGCGAGCTATCGATATCGTAGCGCTTGCAGAGCGCATCGAGGCTGTTGCGCTGCCCTGGATGCATGTCACGCGCCATCTTCAACGTGTCGAGTACACCACTGACGGATTCAACCGTCGGCCAATCGCCATCGAGCCTGTTCAACTCCGCATTGAGAAAGCCGACGTCGAAGGCTGCATTGTGGATCACCAGTTCGGCGCCACGGATATAGTCGACAAACTCCTCAACCACATCTTGAAAGCGCGGCTTGTCATCCAGGAATTCATTGGTAATACCGTGCACCTCGATCGCACCCGCGTCGATCTCACGGTCGGGCTGCAGGTAGCGATGGTAGTTATTACCGGTGAGGCGACGACTGACCAGCTCCACACAGCCGATCTCAATAATGCGGTGTCCCTGGCTCGGCTCAAGGCCGGTGGTCTCGGTGTCGAGTACGATCTGTCTCACTAATGCTCTCCTAGCCCTTTGCCAACATCTCATCGATACCCAGATTGGCCAGATCATCGGCCAGCTCGTTCTCGGGATGACCGGTGTGACCCCGCACCCACTGCCACTCCACCTGATGAGCAGCGAGTGCAGCATCGAGTCGTTTCCAAAGATCGACATTTTTTACTGGTTTTTTAGCCGCCGTCTTCCAGCCGCGCTTTTTCCAGCCAACCATCCACTCGTTGATGCCTTTCATTACATACTGAGAATCGGTGGTCAGCAACACTTCACAGGAACGTGTCAGCGTCTCCAATGCCATAATCGCGGCCATCATCTCCATACGATTATTGGTCGTCTCACGCTCACCACCGTGCAGACGTTTCTCATTGCCATCAAATCGCAGCAGTGCGCCCCAGCCACCCGGGCCCGGATTACCACGACAGGCGCCGTCGGTGTAGATCTCTACTCTATTTGCCACGTTGTACTCCACGTGTTGTCGGTTCGACCACTCCGCCGAGCATGCGTCGTCGTGAGCGCCAGCGGGGACGAATCGGCGTCAGGGTCGAGACACGTTTACGCGCCACCACCACATAGACGCCACAGAATATCGGCCACCAGCGCGGTCCGAACCGTTCCAGAAAATTTGTGCGCGCCATTATACGCTCGCTACCAAGCGGCATGCGGAAAAAGAAGCAGCGGGTATCGACCGTCTCGAAACCGACCAGCGCCAACCAGTCACGAATCCGCGTCTGACTGATAAAGCGTCCACTCCACGGCACCTCGCCACGGTGGCGGCGCAGCAGACGCCACACGCCCCACCAGCTCCAGGGATTGAAGCCGGTGATCACCACATGACCCTCTGGAACCAGCACCCGTAGTACTTCGCGTAGCACCTCATGCGGATTCTCTTCCAGCTCCAGGGTGTGCAGCAGCAGTACCACATCGAGACTCCCCTCACCAAAGGGGAGCGCATCGGCAGCGGCGTGAACCGCAGAGCGGTCATCACCATCGGATAGTGGATCGACCACGATATGATGTGCCACGCGGCTAGTCAGTAACAGCTCATCATCATCCCCAACCGAACCGATCAGGGCGAGGTGGTAACCAAACAGATTGGGTAACAGCTGATCGAGATGATGGCGCTCTTCGGCCCGCACAAAACGGCCCGGTACTCCACGAAACCACTCGGCAAGTCGCGTTCTACTCATAGGGCAAGAATAACTGATCAGAGGCTCAAACTGGATAGCAAAACAGTCGGACATTGATTGACCCATTTCGGGTGCGCTGTCACCATACCCGGATGCCCATAATTGATGCCATCTCCGCCTTTGAAGATAACTACATCTGGCTGATTCAGGACGAGAAGCGCCGTTTTGCGACGATCGTCGATCCCGGTGACGAAGATCCTGTCATCGATCATCTGGAATCACATAACATTCAACCGATTGCGATCCTGATCACCCATCACCACGGTGACCACACCGGGGGGGTCACCGAGCTGGTCAGTCGCTATCAGATCCCGGTCTACGGCCCAGCGGGAGAACGGATACCCGCTCTCACCCAGCCGCTGAGTGAGGGTGACAACGTCATACTCGAGCAGATCGACACCACATTGAACGTTATGGACGTGCCCGGTCACACCCGAGGGCACATCGCCTACTACGGCCACGACGCGCTCTTCTGCGGTGACACTCTCTTCACCGGCGGTTGTGGTCGCCTCTTCGAGGGCACCTTTGAACAGATGCACCGGGCCCTGAGTCGATTTGCTGCGTTGCCCGAAGAGACGCGGGTCTACTGCGCCCATGAATATACCCAGGCCAACCTCAAGTTTGCCCTGGTTGCCGAGCCAGAAAATAGCGAACTGCAACAACGCGTTGCCGAGACTGATAGACTACGCAGCGACGATTTGGCAACAGTCCCCTCGACCATCGGCCTGGAGAAGCGGACCAACCCGTTCCTGCGCAGCGATGTCGACACTGTGATCGCCGCCGCAGAACAGCACGCCGGTCATTCGTTACAATCGGGTGCTGAGGTCTTTGCCACTGTGCGCCAATGGAAAGATGAACTGGATTAAGAGAACAATGAACAAGAATATTACCCTGCTGGTGCTCAGCACCCTGCTCCTTACCGCCTGCGCCAGCCAACAACAGAAATCATCCGTTGCCGCTTCCAAGTCGCAGACCAACAGCAACGAGACCCGTGCCATCCCCCTCTCCGAAGAGGTGATCGCCGCACTTCAGGTGACCAGGGGTGAGCCGATCGTCAGCACCGAGATCCCTGCAACCACCGCTTTCAAAACAGAGACGAGGCCACGATATAAACAGGCTACCCGCAGTGGCCCTTCGATCTGGCCGCGCCTGCGTAGCGGCTACGCACTCAATGCGAGCATGAAACAGTCACGTGTGCGCAGTGAAATTAGCTACTACCAGCGCCACCCCAGCTATATCAAACGTGTGCTCGATCGCGGCGATCGTTATCTCCACTACATCCTGGAGCAGACCGAAAAGCGCGGCATACCGAATGAGATCGCACTGTTACCCATTGTCGAGAGCGCCTTCCATCCCTTTGCCTACTCCCACGGTCGTGCCGCCGGACTCTGGCAGTTCATCCCCGGCACCGGCAAGCACTTCGGTCTGAAACAGAACTGGTGGTACGACGGTCGTCGTGACGTCATCGCCTCAACCGATGCCGCACTCAACTACCTGCAGTCGCTGCACAGACGCTTTGATGGCGACTGGCTGCTAGCACTCGCTGCCTACAACTCTGGTGGCGGAACCGTGAATAAGGCGGTACGCAAGAACCGCAAGGCAGGTAAACCGATCGACTTCTGGAACCTCGACCTGCCGAAAGAGACGCGTGGTTATGTACCCAAACTGCTTGCTATCAGTGCGGTACTCAAGAACCCCAGTCGTTACAACATCGATCTGCCCAATGTCGCCAACAAACCCGCCTTCGAGATTATCGAGACGGGTGGTCAAATCGATCTGGCACTCGCTGCCGACCTCGCCGGACTCAGCATGGATGAGCTCTACTGGTTCAATCCCGCCTACAACCAGTGGGCAACCGACCCAAGTGGTCCCCATCAATTACTGATTCCAAGCAATCGCGCCGCGCAGTTCAGCGACAAGCTGGCCAAGCTACCGAAAGAGAAACGGATCAAGTGGAAACGTTACAAGATCGCCAATGGCGACGTACTGGGCAAGGTCGCCAAACGCCACTCGACCAGCGTCGACCTAATTCGCAAGGTCAATGACATCAAGGGTAACAACATTCGCGCCGGCAAGTACCTGATCATTCCCGTCGCTACCCGTTCACTCAACAACTACACCCTCAGCGCCCAACAGCGTCTGGCAAGTAAACAAAATCGGCCACGCAAAGGTTCCAAGCAGCACCATATCGTTCGCAAGGGTGACACTCTGTGGGACATCTCTCGCAAGTATGGAGTGAGTTCAGGTGCGCTGGCGAAGTGGAACAACATGGCACCCAGAGACACCCTGCGTCTCGGCCAGAAGCTGGTGGTCTGGGTTAAGCCAAAATCATCAAACAAGGTAGCCAGCAGCAACGGTCGCCCTCCAGCCAGCATCCGCTCGGTACGTTATACCGTGCGAAGTGGCGACTCTCTGGCTCGCATCTCCAACAAGTTCAACGTCTCAGTGAAGGATCTGCTGCGCTGGAATAAGATCAACAAGAAGAAGTATTTGCAGCCTGGGCAGAAGTTGACCCTCTACGTTGATGTCACCCAACAGTCAGGCAACATCTAAACCGATGCAGGGAGTCCTTCGCACCCTGTTAATAACGCTTACAACACTGGTGCTTAGCGCCTGTGGTCCTAGCCCCTACGATGAGCCGCCACTGCACGATGCGGCCATGCGCGGCGATGCAAACAAGGTGATCGCCCTGATTAAAGCGGGAGAACCGGTCGATGCGCGCAACAGTGAAGGTGCAACCCCTCTCCACTGGGCCGCGTTTAAGGGCCATGTCGATGTCGCTAAGCTACTGGTCGCCCGCGGAGCCGATGTAAACGCACTGACCAAGAAGGGTTCCACCCCACTACGACTGGCAACCACTCACGAAAAAACCGAAATGATCCGCTACCTGAAATCTCGCGGAGGCACGGTTAGATAATCGCGGCTATAGTCATCCATTCAACAAGCGCTCGCAGCACGAGCCATTGTCATGTACCAGAGGGAGAGTCGATCATGTTTGAAGAGCTGGAGCACTCGAGCTGTTTTCAGGATCTATCCGCCGACCAGATCGCAAGCATCATGCCTTGCTGCTCGATCGTTGCACTCAACGACGGTGAGTTCCTTATCTGTGAAGGGGAGCACATCGACCGCGACTTCTATCTGCTGCTCTCCGGCACTGTTGAGATCGTCTCCAACGACACCAACATGATTAGCGGCGAGGTGGTGCTCTCAAAGGAAGATAAAGACCTCTACGGTGAACTTGCCCTACTGACCGGATGCAAACGTACCGCCTCGGTCAGATGTCGTGGTGATGTTGATGCGATTCGCATCAATGGTGAAGCATTGATGAATATATTGACTAAGGATGCAGAGATCGGCTTCAAGGTACTACATCGTATTGCACTTATCCTCGCACAACGACTAGAACAGTCTGACAGCCTGATCAAACAGCTGCTCTGGAACACCAATATCTAGCCGATATCATGAAACAGTTCTGGGCCATTTTTTTTATTGTTGTCGCTGCAATATATGGCGATTTTAGTGCCGACAACCCGCTCTACTCATTACTGATCCCGCTGGCTGCTCTGGGCGGTCTGCTCTATCTTTTCTGGTTCCAGGGTTTTATCGCCATTGCTGCTGGCTACACCACCATCCACTTTTTTGATCTCGGTAGCACCTCACTCTTTAAGGCTCTTATGCCACCGCTCTTACTTCTCGCCTCCATTATCTATCTCTTCTGGTGGCTCCACGCCAACGGCATTATTAGCAGTGATTCTGTCTTTGGTGGCGGCGATAGCACTGGCGGAGAGGGTGGTGGCGACTGTGGAGGTGGCGGGGATGGTGGCTGCTAGTCGACAACTGCGCCAATGTCACCATCGGGTGTAGAACCTGACACCGATCAAACGCCCTACAACTAGCACGCCCACTCCAATCAACAAAAGACTCCAATCACGCCATGCCACTACGACTTATCATTTTTGCCTCTATCTTTCTGCTGGTCATGGCAGCGGCTAACTTCTATATCTATCGACGTTTTTTCAAAAAACTCTCACCCCACTTCAGCCAATATGCTGCCATTATCCCCATCACCCTGATGGCGGGTGAAATTTTCTTCATGCTCGACCGTGTACTCGACCTGTTGGCCCAGTCACCTCTACTCTACATGATCAACAGCGCCTTCATCGGCATCACCTTCATGCTCTTTGTCATCGCGACGATCTACGATCTGACCATCACCACCTCGAGACGGGTTCCCTTCGACCAGGGCCGCCGTCGCACCATCAAAATACTCTTCGACATCACCATGTTAATAGCCGCTACTGCTTATCTGTTACGCGGATTTTCACAGGGCATCAAGGCACCAGGAATTAACAGCGTTGAGGTAAAGATCAAAGACTTCCCAATCGACAACTACTCTATTGTGCAACTCAGTGACGTACACGTAGGACGGACGATAAAACGGGGCTTTATAGAGGAGACCGTAGCGCGCACCAACGCACTGCATCCCGACATGGTTGTAATAACCGGCGATCTAATCGATCTGCCACTTGAGGATATCCGACAGGACCTTGAGCCGCTGCAACGCCTACAGTGCCCCTGCTACTTTATTCTCGGCAACCACGAATATTTCCACGGCGCTGAACCCGTTATCGAATATCTACGCACACTCGGCATCAGGCCGCTACTTAATGAGAGCGAAGTGATTGAGAAGAGTGGCCAGCAGTTTAATCTGGTAGGGGTAAACGATGTCATTGGCGAACGCATTGGTTCACTGCCATTAGATTTTGATAGGGCGTTTGATGGTGTTGATACGAATATTCCGACCATCCTGCTCTGTCACCAGCCCAAAGGGATTAACCTGATCAAAGAGCATCAATTCGATCTGA
This sequence comes from Solemya pervernicosa gill symbiont, assembly GCF_002020875.1. NCBI lineage: Bacteria > Pseudomonadati > Pseudomonadota > Gammaproteobacteria > Solemya pervernicosa gill symbiont. The sequence goes on from NZ_MPRL01000074.1 coordinate 14,320, forward strand.
TGCTCAGCGGCCACACCCATGGAGGCCAGATCTTTCCCTTCGGCTTTCTGGTGATGATCGATCAACCCTATCTGGCCGGACTGCACCGACACGATGCACGCAGACAGATTTTTGTCAGTCGGGGAACCGGTTACTGGGGACCGCCACTGCGTGTACTCGCTCCTAGCGAGATCAGCCACATCATTATTTCAGCCGGGTAAGCAACGACGGCAGGCCGTTTCTCCACAACATTCGCTGTTTGCCCATTGAACAACCAATCCTACTGGAAGGGCTCCATGTAACTGTACGCACCTTCCATCAACGCATGATCGGGGAGTCGCTATTTTTGCGGAAGCTTGTTTTGGGCGTCCAAGCCCAAGCAAGCGGCAAATACTTAACGCGACCGTTTATGCCTACGGCGCCCCGAATATGCCGACATTGCCCAGTGCATGCGCGCCAATACAAAGGTCGCGTGGTAAATTCCATCCATTGGTCGGGGATCATCGCGAAGTGGCGACTGAAGAAGTTCGTCATCCGCATTTAGGACCAACGGTTCGTCGTAGGTCATACCAAACAGAAAGCTATGCGCACTCTCATGTGCAATCGCTTCAATCAAGGCCACATCGCTCTTATGTCGCTCGGCATTGATAAAGAGCGCCCCCCAAAGCATATAACTGGAACCACCGGCAAAGTCATACCCATTCGATTCGACATCACCGACAACCAGAACCACCTCTTTCACCAACGACTCGAACTCATCTGCCAGCACTGGAATGGTCTCACGAAGCCGTCTATGACCAGACTTGAACTGAGAAACAAGGTCATCAGCCTCCTCACCAGCAGGTGAAAGTATCGTAAAGGGAGTATTGGGATCAGTATCCATTAACCGCTGATAGCGTTTCTGAACTGAGATAGATTCAATCCCACCCAGAGTGGTCACATTTAATTCATTGCCGTCCAGCTTACGTTCTGACTGCAACTCATTGATCAGAGTTTCCGCCGCTTGATGTCCATCCTCCATCACAGCCGAAACTATTTCGTAATAGAGTCCAAAAGTAGAGGGTGGATAGACTGCACCACGACTGGTTGCAGCAACCAACTCATCCACGCCATCGAGCGATTTTCCAACCTGCTTGCCAAGTTCACCGGAGACATAATTAAGGCTATCTGCCAAACCTTGACGCATTCTGCTGTCAATAGCCCTGGCGCGTATGGGATCGGGCAGGAAGGAGAAGTGGATAGTCATTAGTCATTCACCATAAAAAAACCGACCGCAGTAAGGCGATCGGGGAGTCGCTATTTTTGCGGAAGCTTGTTTTGGGCGTCCAAGCCCAAGCAAGCGGCAAATACTTAACGCGACCGTTTATGCCTACGGCGCCCCTATCACGACGACTATTGTGTGCTTACCGTAATAAGCCGCTAATTAAGTAGCACGCCAATTTCTGACACTGTTTCCAATTTAATTGCTAGAGAGGTGCCTTACCAATTTTCGCTCCGAGCAGAGTGGTTGAAGATGGAGCCTTACCAATCTTTGCGCCAAGCTGAGGGGCTGGTGGCGCCTTTCCGATCTTCGCGCCCATTGCGGTTTTAGCAGTGACTGGTTTTGCAATCTTGGCTCCAAATTCGACAGCGTCGAGCGAATCCCTCTTTCCCAAGATTTTAAAACCCAGTAATTTATTTGAATCCAGAATAACATCCTTGACCATACATTCCCCCTTGGTAAAAACTATTGTAATTAGGCAAATCAGGTTAGCATATGAACAAATTAGCCAGAACATGTCAATTTCATCACCACACCACATGCACGCTACTATTTATAGGCTTTTTCCCTCTTGAAAACACAAAACCATGGTTAACCAGAGTGTCCACGGCTACAAGTCCGGTTTACGTCAACTCGAAACCCAGATCTTTCTCTCTTTCGATTGTCCGGAGACGGTCGATTTCACAGCAGTCGATAAAGTAATTCAGAAAATTTACGGTCTTCAAATAGATGAGTGGTCAACGGAAACCTCTCGCCCACACTCCACTGCCGAAACGTTTTCAGAACGAGCAATGATAATTGCTCGATCAATCTTGCAGGATGCACGACTCCCAATTTTCGATCTTGGCGTTATTCTCAACACAGACAGGAGCGAAGAAAACACTCAAAAATGGCATATCCAGATCGCGATACCTGCAATCGATCACGTTTCGCTGAAATTATTAATTAAGGCTTACCGAAGTGCACTCAGAGTATTGCGGCAGTGTATATATATGCCACAGGAACCACTCAACCTATCGGCAATACAAAGTGCCATTAGTAAAAAGACAGTTCAGCCTATACGCGCCAGAGTGGTTGCCGGGATATCCACAACACATATTCTAAAGGCTGCCTACGATCTTGACATTCCCTTTCGCCATCTTGGCAGCGGTCTTTATCAGCTGGGTTGGGGTAGTAGGGCACGGCTAATAGATAGAAGCTCTGTCGAATCCGACTCAGCCTTTGGCTCAAAGGTGTCACAAAACAAAGCATGGACCTCAACACTGACCCGTAGCGCAGGACTTCCCTCTCCAACCCACATATACTTACCTATTCACCTAAACAGGCACAACAGGCAGCGCTAAAGCTAGGCTGGCCACTGGTTGTAAAACCGGCGGATCTAGATCGTGGCGAAGGGGTCACTGTTGGCATTCATAACCTTAAACAACTTGCTGGCGCATTCAATACAGCATCCAAGCATTCAAAAAAGATACTCATCGAGAAAGAGGTACCTGGCGTCTGTTATCGTATCTTTATCGCCAATAACGAGATGCTCTATGCCCTACGACGTGGTCCGAGAGCGGTCATAGGCGATGGAGAACATACAGTCTCCGAACTCATTGAACTCGCAAATAAAAAACTACTGGCAACCCCACCCTGGAAACGCAGCAAGGCTATTCCGCTTGATGAGCTGGCATTAGACTCAATCACCGAAAATGGTTTTTCACCGGAGACAATTCCTGAACCTGGAACAACAGTTCCAATCAGAAAGATCGAATCATCCGAGTGGAGTGGTGACATCACCGACGCAAGCGATCAAGTTCACCCTGACAACAGAGCTATTGCTCTTCGCGCGGCAGAACTCTTTCAACTCTCGAATGCTGGCATCGACATCATCTCTAGCGATATATCTATACCATGGCATCAAAACGGAGCGATTATAAACGAAGTCAATTTCGCTCCATACTTTGGCGGCCACCCCACTGCAAGGGCGCGACTTCCGCACTATTTTGAGAATTTTATTGAAGGTGATGGACGAATACCGGTAGAGGTCGTAATAGGAGGCAGCGAGGCGGAAAAAACGGCCCGAAAGATTCAGCAGCTACAGGTCGATGGCGGCACTGCTTGTTACCTAACTAGTCATTATCTGACTATCACCCCGTCTCTGCAGGAGATGCCGTTTCCTTCTATATCACTGTTTACACGTACGATTGCACTACTCATGAACCGTAAAGTTGAATCAGTCGTACTTCTTATTCAGACCGACGAGTTCATCCAGACTGGCCTACCCGTTGATCGTATCCGCCACATCACACAGACAGGCGGAGTTATTTCAGAGTGGCAATCCAACAACTCACCTATTGATAATGAGCGCAGGAAAATGCTGAACACCCTCTTAAGCTCATATCTTATCACCACCACCCCATTGTGATCGTACAAAGCGACGGATCAAGGATAGCCGCCGTATGGCAGTATCAGTGAGGAACTAGCAAACTCCTGGGTCATACTCACTTGTTTGGTTTACGTCGTTTGCCAACACTCTTCTTATCGCGCAGACGTTTTTTCACCTTGCTCTTTTTACGAGCCAGCTTCTGTTTTTTACTACCAGCCGCCTTACCGGAGGCCTTCTGTTTTTTCGGGCCCTTATAGGTCGCTACTAACCCCTCGATCTCACGGCGCTCAAAACGTTGTTTGAGGTAGCGTTCGATACCGGCGGTTCGATTCCACTCGTTATGGTCAATTAACGATATAGCCACGCCCTTTTCACCGGCCCGTCCAGTACGGCCGATTCGGTGTACATAGTCATCACCGCTACGCGCCATTTCGAAATTGATAACCAGATCGATCCCTTTCACATCGAGACCGCGTGCCGCCAGGTCGGTGGCAACCATCACCTGAACATTGCCGCGACGGATCATATCCATTACCAGGTTGCGCTTCTCCTGATCCATATCACCGTGTAACACGCCAGTCCGGATCTCACTGCTGCGCAGCAATCCGCCGAGTCGGTCGGCCTGAACACGGGTGTTGGTAAAGACCAGCGCCTTGCCGTATTCATCATTAGAGAGCAGCCTCTGCAGTAACCGTTCCTTATGTGCCACATCGTCGGCCAACACCATCTGCTGTTCGATGTTGGTGTGTTTATCCTGCGAGGTGGCGAGTGTGATGATCTGTGGCTCATCGAGCAGTAGCCTGGCCATGGCTGCCACCTCTCCCCTTTCGATAGTGGCGGAGAAGAGCAGCGTCTGACGCTCTCTTCTACTCCGCTTGGCGATACTCATCACCGTATCGCCAAAGCCCATATCGAGCATGCGATCGGCCTCATCGAGTATTAACACCTCAAGATCATTGAGCTTGGCGGTGCCTTTCTTCAGGTGATCGAAGAGTCGGCCAGGGGTAGCGATTACCACAGCAGGCCCCTCTTCCAGCTGCTTAACCTGCTCTTTGTAGTCATCCCCACCGGTAATCAGCAGCGTCTGCAGGTCGGTAAATTCGCACAGTTTCTGACACTGCACATAGACCTGTCGGCCCAATTCACGGGTTGGCACCAATACCAGTGCTCGCACCCCCGCACGACGTGCTCGATTGGCTAACAGTTGATGCAGGGTTGGTAACAGGAAGGCTGCGGTCTTACCGCTACCGGTCTCGGCACTTACCAGCAGATCCTGCGCTTTTAGTGCAGGAGGTATCGCGTTGAGCTGTACCGGTGTGGCGCTCTGGTAGTCGAGAGCCTTGAGCGCCTTGAGTAGACGCGCATTGAGTGGGAGATTGGAGAACAACGGCAGAGCCCTCGAGCGGTTGGAGAGTGGGCGCACTCTAGCAGATTTTTGCCTTATATACGCCTGCGCATCGTTCTTCAGCAAGCCCTACTCGAAACAATAGTTATGTTATTCAATTACCTATCCGTCCCGCACAATAACCTTCAATAGCCTTCTCGCTGTTTCACATCTACCGAGCGCTGCAATGTAATCCTGTTGCTACGAGAGAGCTGAGTGAGGCGAGTCATACCAGGAGAGGACAAATTGAGACTCTACGCCAGGCCTATTCACGACTACCCCAGCTCCACTTCATAAGCTATCAACTCCCTTTTGTGAGCATCTTCACAGAATCGAATGGTAAATGTGTCACTCAAAGGTAGGTGTGCTAATAGTTATATGTACAGCAGATAGTGTTGGAGTAGCTTGATGAACAGTATCAGTATTCCCGGTAACGACATCGCAGCAGCGCAGGCCAAAAAGCTCGCCATACAGTCACAGGGCATCACCGCACTCAGTCTGATCGCATCGCTGCCTAAACCGCAGGCTGCCGCGAGTGCGCAGAACTCAGCTGCACCCGATCCCACCTCGCGCATCGGTCACAACATCAATGTAAGGGCTTAGCACCTAACTACATATAACAAACAAAGCGGGTTTTCCGCCTCTTCTCTGTCACGCTCATTAGTAGGCCTACACCACTCTCGATCCGAGCTTCAGCCCAACGGCTTCTGCGGTAACATAGGCCCGATGAACACTCCACCCCTATCTATCACCCACCACTTTCCGCGCCATGCAACTCTGCTACAAACACTGATTGGCATTGCCCTTGTCGCCCTGATTTTTGGCCTCCTTGCACCCATCGTCACTCTGGAGAAGTTCTACCTGTTTGAGAACACCTTCTCAGTCCTCTCAGGGGTGCAACAACTCTGGCGCGAGGGACAGATATTTCTCTTCTGCATCATCACCCTCTTCAGCGTGATCATGCCTTTTCTGAAGCTTGGAGTATTGATGCTATTGGTAGTAATGAAAGAGGGTGATGGCGCGCGGCTTCAGCGCTATCTGCAATGGATGCATCTATACGGCAAGTGGTCGATGCTAGATGTCTTTGTCGTCGCGCTACTGGTAGTTTCGGTCAAGCTCGGCGCAATTGCCAACGTCGATATGCGCTATGGACTCTACGCCTTTACCCTTTCAGTCGTCTTGACGATGATCGCAACAGGTTGGGTCGTCCATTTGAGCAACAAGCTGACCCAGGATACGCCCGCTCATGAGAGGGAAGACGACGGCGACTCTAGCAGTTCTGTATCTTCATGACTGTAAGGCGGCGATGAGCAACAGAGTATCTTCAGGGGGTTCGTTCCGATGCTTCTGATGCAGTGCGCCACACCCGGAGCGATATGGACAGTATCGCCCGTAACCACATCAAACTGATCATTAGCCAGCGTCATCAAACCCTGCCCCGCCGTGATGTGATAGAGCTCCTCGCTCTGATGATGGCAGTGGAGTAGCGTTGTCACCCCCGGGCCGACCTCGGCCTCGGCCAGACTCTGGTTGCGATTGCCGTGCTGGTCTGGATGCATCAGCTCTCGAATCAGTGACCCATCCTTGGTCTGATAGGTCTCAGCCGCACTGTATTTGACCGTTTTATCCATTGCATCATTGCCTCGTTAATAGTCACCAAATTATGCAGAAGGTTCATCTTGCCGTATCGCTGCCAATCCAGTATAAAAACCACACTAACATCATGGTGAATATAAGGAATTGTTAATGTCTGCACTGACCGATGAACTGAAAGCTGACCACGCCTGGGTCCTTGAGAAACTCGAAGAGGTTAAGAGGAAGGGTATCGTATCTGAGGATGCGGTTGAGACCCTGATGAGCATCAAGAACGCACTAATTGGTCATCTTCAGAAAGAGGACGCAAAGCTCTACCCGGTACTCAATAAGGCCGCTGAGAGTGATAACCGCCTGAAGAACAATCTGAAGATCTTCGCCAAGGATATGGAGCAGATCACCGCCGATGCGATCGCCTTCTTCGACCGCTACTCAACCACCACTTCCGACAGCGCCTTTGCAGAGGATATCGGTGCACTCTTCTCGCGTCTAAAGCGTCGTATCAGCACCGAAGAGAAGATGCTCTACTCAGAGTACGACAAAGTCTCCTAAGCCTCACCAAACAGATGACACGCCACCCGGTGTTCGCCCTCAAGGCGAACCTCGGTTGGATAGCAGTCATTACATTGCGTCATCGTCCTTGGGCATCGCGGATGAAAATGACACCCTTGTGGTGGATTAGCTGGTGAGGGCAGCTCGCCCTCCAGACGCACGATCTCTCTGCGCAACTCATCATCCACCTCTGGTACTGCCGACAGTAGAGCCTGTGTATAGGGATGCTGCGGCGACTCCAACACCTCATCAACGCGCCCCTGCTCAACGATCCTACCCAGATACATAACCGCCACCTCGTGCGCCAGATAGCCAACAACCGCCAGGTTGTGGGTAATAAAGAGTAACGAGATACCGAACTGCTGCTGCAGCTCTTTGAGAAGATTCAGGATCTGTGCCTGCACCGAGACATCAAGTGCGCTGGTTGGCTCATCACAGACAATCAGTTTCGGATTGACCGCCAGGGCACGAGCAATACAGATGCGCTGACGCTGACCACCTGAGAACTCGTGTGGATAGCGATCAGCCATCTCCGGCGAAAGCCCCACCTGGCTCAGCAATTCCGCCACACGCTGTTCACGCTCTGTGCGACTCGTAACTAATCCCTGGGCAATCAACCCCTCGGCAACCACATCACCGATCTGCATGCGCGGGTTCATTGATGAGAAGGGATCCTGAAAGACGATCTGGAAGTTGCGCCGGTGCTGACGCAGCTCACGGCTACTCAGCTCGGTCAGCTCCAGCTGGTCGAACTGCACACTACCGGCAGTGGGACGGATCAGCTGCAAGACACCCTTACCGACGGTGGTCTTGCCACACCCCGACTCCCCCACCAACGCCAGGGTCTGCCCCTTGGGAATCTGTAGTGAGATACCGTCGACGGCGTAGACGTGACCGACGGTGCGCTTGAAGAGACCGCGCTGGATCGGGAAGTGGACCTTGAGATCGGTTGTTGCGAGCAGTGGAGAGCCGTCCGATACACTCTCATCCGTCTTGGAGAGTGGAAGCTCAACCTCAACCGACGCCCCCTCACTCCCCATCTCAGCGAGGAAACAGCGCGCAGAGTGGCCCGCCGCCTGCTCCCGCCACTCAGGCACACGCCCTCGGCATACATCCATTACCGAGGGACAGCGATCGGCAAAGCGACAGTGGTTAAACTGACGATCAAGACTCGGCACCATGCCATCGATAACGGCTAGAGGCTGGTTCCGCTTACCTTTGCTTGGCAGCGATTCAAAGAGTTTGCGGCTATAGGGGTGCTGCGGATGGGCGAAGAACTCGTCGCGCCCCGCCTCTTCGACCAGCTGCCCGGCATACATGACACCTACCCGGTCGGCATTCTCCGCCACCACACCCAGATCGTGGGTAATGAGTAGTATCGACATGCCACGCTCACGCTGTAGTTTGCGCAGCAACTCCAGAACCTGCGCCTGGATAGTCACATCGAGTGCCGTGGTCGGTTCATCGGCAATAAGCAGATCGGGCTCACCCGCCAGCGCCATCGCGATCATCACTCGTTGTTTCATACCGCCAGATAGCTGGTGAGGAAACTCCTTATATCGCCGTGCTGGATCGGGAATGCCGACTGCATCGAGTAGCTCAACAACCTGATCTGCTGCCTGCGCACTATTTAACCCCTTGTGTAGCCGCAATACCTCAGCCACCTGCTCACCCACAGCCATCACTGGATTGAGCGAGGTCATCGGTTCCTGGAAGATCATTGCGATGCGATTACCTCGCACCTTACGCATCGCTGCATCGGAGTGTCCGAGTAACTCCTCACCCTCGAGCTCAACCCGCCCAGCAACAATTCGCCCTGCCGGTTCGGGCAGCAGCCGCAGCAGTGAGAGTGCAGTCATCGACTTTCCACAGCCCGACTCACCTAGCAGTGCGTAGGTCTCGCCTCGCGCGATCTCAAAGCTGACGTCATCGACTACGCGCAGCGTGCCACGCCCTGTCTCGAGACAACTCTGCAGCCCGTCAACACGCAGTAGTGGTTCACCTCTCTCACTCATCGACACATTCATCCATCAGCTGTTTCAAATCATTAGCCCCGCCGCGTATCGAGCGCTTCTCGTAACGCCTCACCGATGAAGATCAGTAGTACCAGAGTCCCGACTAATACACCGAAGGTGGTCATCGAGAGCCACCAGGCATCGATGTTCTCCTTACCCTGCGCCAGCAGTTCACCCAGTGACGGGGTCGAGGGCGGCACACCGAGACCGAGAAAGTCGAGACTGGTTAGCGCCAAAATCGAACCGCTGATACGGAACGGTAGAAAGGTGATGACGGGTGTCATCGCATTGGGCATCAGGTGGCGACGCATGATGGTGCGGTTGGAGACACCGAGACTGCGCGCCGCCTCCACGTAGTCCATGTTACGACCACGAAAGAACTCGGCACGCACATAGTCGGCCAGTCCCATCCAGCCAAACAGGCTCAATAGAATAATAAGTAGCGCCACACTTGGTTGGAAAATCGAGGCGAAGATAATCAACAGATAGAGCTCCGGCATTGAGCTCCAGATTTCGATAAAGCGCTGCGCAAATAGATCAGTGCGGCCACCAAAGTAACCTTGCAGTGCCCCAGCGAGCATACCCACCAGGGTACCAACCACCGTCAGGGCAAAGGCGAACAGTACCGAGAGACGGAAGCCGTAGATCAATCGTGCAACAACATCCCTACCCCGGTCATCGGTACCGAGCAGATTCTCATCACTGGGTGGCGCCGGGTTGGGTAGCTCGGAGAAGTAGTTGATGGTGTTGTAGCTGTAGGGGTTGGGCGGATAGATTGCCCAGTTTCCACCTTCTTTCAATTGATCTCGGATAAAGGGATCCAGGTAGTCTGTCTCAGATGCAAAGTCACCGCCAAAACGTGTTTCGGGATAGGTCTCAATCAACGGGAAGAAATACTCATCCTGATAGTGAACGATCAGGGGTTTGTCGTTCGACAGCACCTCAGCAATAAGGCTCAGCAGGAACAAGATAGAGAAGAGCCAGAGACTGTAGTAGCCACGTCGATTCGCCTTGAAACGTTGCCAGGCGCGACTGCTCATGCGGTTTGGATTCGCAGCCATCTCAGCGCTCAACCGACTCAAACTGGATGCGCGGATCGATCACGACGTAACAGATATCGGTTATCAGCTTGGCGATCAATCCCATCAGAGTGAAGAGATAGAGTGTGCCGAGCACGACTGGATAGTCACGTTTCAACACCGACTCATAGGAGAGCAGCCCCAGACCATCAAGCGAGAAGATCGTCTCAATCAGCAGTGAGCCGGTAAAAAAGGCACCGATAAAGGCAGCGGGAAAACCGGTCACCAGCGGGATCATCGCGTTGCGGAAGATGTGGCGGTAGAGCACGCTATTTTCGGTCAGCCCCTTGGCGCGTGCGGTCAGCACATACTGCTTGCGGATCTCCTCAAGGAAGCTGTTTTTGGTCAGCATGGTCATGACGGCAAAGCTACCGACTACCGAGGCGGTCACCGGCAGCACCATATGCCAGAGGTAGTCGAGGATCTGGTCGATTAACGGTAGTTCAGACCAGTTATCGGAGACCAGTCCGCGTAGCGGGAAAACATCGTAGAAGCTACCTCCACCGAAGAGCACCAGCAGGGTAATACCGAGCACAAAACCCGGTATCGCATAACCGATCAGGATTACCGTGCTGGTGATGACATCAAACGGCGTACCCTCGCGCACCGCCTTCGCGACACCGAGTGGGATACAGGTGAGGTAAGTGATAAAGAAGGTCCAGAGACCAAGGCTGATCGAGACCGGTAGCTTGTCGACCACCAGCTCCATCACCGTCTTGTGGTGATAGTAGCTCTCGCCCAGATTGAAGCTCAGGTAGTTTCCGATCATCTCACCAAAGCGCTGCCATGCCGGTTTATCAAAACCGTAGTAGGCCTTCAGCTCATTGAGGCGCTCCTCATCGAGCCCCTTGGCGCCACGGTAGAGCCCCTCGATACCTGCACTCGCCTCACCATGACCGCCCTGCCCCTTCATCTGCGCCACCAGCTGTTCAACCGGACCGCCCGGTACAAACTGAATAACGACAAAGGTGATCAGCATCACTCCGAACAGGGTCGGGATCATCAGTAGCAGACGTTTGAGGATATAGGCGAGCACTAGTTAGTCGCTCCCGTTTTTTCAGCACGCTTCCACCAGGTGGCCAACATCCAGCTATCGGCGTTGTAGTAGAGCGGAAGACTCTCCGGCATGCCAAAACGATCCCAGTAGGCGATACGGTGGCTGCCGATATACCAGTGTGGCACCAGGTAGTAGCCATTGAGTAACACACGATCGAGGGCACGTGCGGCGGTGACCAGCCCGCTGCGATCCTTGGCATAGATCAGTGCATCGACCAGTGCATCGACCGCCGGGGCTTCAATGCCAAAGGTGTTACGTGACCCCTTCTGCTGCGCCGAGGAGGAGTGGAACATGCCCATCAATTCATTGCCGGGTGATTGCGACTGACCAAAGCCACCCACCACCATATCGAAGTCGAACGACTCGATACGACGTTGGTAGAGGGCGATATCGACAGTGCGGTACTCCACCTCGATACCCAGCTTAGTGAGATTACGTGCAAAGGGGGCGAGTATGCGCTCAAAACCCTTCTGCGCCAGGATCACCTCAAAGCTAAACTTTTCACCCTTAGCGTTGCGCAGTGCACCGTCACGATAGACCCAACCCGCCTCCTGCAGCAGCGCCTTGGCCTTACGCAGATTGCTGCGCAGACTTGCGGGTGCTTTTGTGGTGGGAGGCTGCCACGTTTCTGTGAATACCTCGGGGCGCAGCTCGTCACGAAGCGGCTCAAGCAGGGCCAACTCGTCTCCTTCTGGTAAGCCCCGTGCGGCCAGCTCACTATTACTGAAATAGCTGTCGCATCGCTCATACTGATTATAGAAGAGCTTGCGGTTCGACCAGTCGAAGTCGAGCGCCTGTGAGATCGCCTGACGCACACGAAGATCCTTGAACAACGGACGACGCAGATTAAAGACAAAACCCTGCATACCGGCGTTATTACTGTGTTTCAGGTTCTGCTTTACGATGCGTCCATCGCGGAACTTTGGTCCAATGTAGTCTCGCGCCCACTTCTTCGAGTTGTACTCATGGATAAATTCGAACTCACCGGCCTTGAAAGCCTCCAGCGCCACTGTTGCATCGCGATAATATTTGTAGGTGATGCGCTCGAAGTTAAACATGCCCCGGCGCACGTTAAGATCGCGCCCCCAGTAATTGGGATTACGCCTGTAGGTGATGTTCTTGCCAATGTCGAAAGACTCGACCGTGTAGGGGCCGCTGGCGATCGGTGGTTCCATCGCCACCTTATCAAACGCCTTATCACCCACCCAGTTGCGGGAGAAGATCGGGATCTGTCCGGCGATCATATGCAGCTCGGGATTGACCTTGGTGAACTCAAAACGGACCGTGCGTGAATCGACCACGACCGCTCGTTCGATGTCGGCATAGTAGAAGCGATACTGCGGATGCCCCTTCTCTCCCTTCAATGAATCGAAAGAGAACTTCACATCCTCTGCGGTGACAACCGAGCCGTCGTTAAAACGCGCCTCGGGACGCAGGCGGAAGGTGACTGAACGTTTATCCTCCGCCAGGGCTGCATCCTCTGCCAACAGACCATACTGACTGAAGGGCTCATCAAGGCTTGAGGCCATCAGCGTCTCGATCATCAACGGCGTGAGCCCATCGGCCGAGAGCCCCTTGAGCACGTAGGGGTTGAAGGAGTCAAAACTACCCGTCACCGAGAGAACCAGCTTGCCCGTTTTGGGTGCATCGGGGTTGACGTAATCGAAGTGATCGAAGCCGGGTGGATACTTCGGCTCATAGCCGAGCGCCTGTGCGGGTGCCGCCTGCAATCCGAATGGGATCGATAGCAGAGAGAGCAGCATCAGCAGATAGTTCAGGTGGCGCCAGGAGATCATGTTGCAGTTATTGTTATTCCAGGGGTTCACCTAGTCGGGAACCCACTTCGGTTGTATGATTACACGCTTAACAGTTAGGTAACCTCTGATTAATTCTGGACAGGATGATATGAGATGAAAAATTGTTCAATACAAGGCGCAGATTGCAGTGAATAGCTGGCTATTCTCAAGATCTGCAACGCAGTAGTGGACCATTTTTCGCTCATAGCAACTGAAACACGAATTAATCAGAGGTTCCTCAGCCCATTGTAGCGGTATCGGCACCTGTTTAGCTAACCAAGATATTGAGAATATTCCGGGAGAAATTATGGGTTTCATGCAGGGTAAACGAGCACTCATCACTGGCGTGGCCAGCAACCGTTCAATCGCCTGGGGTATCGCCGAGGCGATGCACCGCGAGGGGGCAGAGATCGCCTTCACCTATCAGAACGAGAAGCTCAAGGCACGCGTCGAGAAATTCGCCGCCCAGGCTGACTCAAACATCGTACTCCCCTGCGATGTCTCCAGCGATGAAGAGATCGAAAAGCTCTTCGCCGAACTGAAGACCCACTGGCCCGACGGACTCGATATCATCGTCCACTCAATCGCCTTTGCCGATAAGGCGGGGCTGGAGGGTGACTTTGTCGAGGGCGTGACCCGTGAAACCTTCAACCAGGCGCACGAGATCAGCTCCTACAGTTTCACTGCACTGGCCAAGGCGGGACGTCCGATGTTGCGAGAGAATGCAGCACTGCTGACCCTGAGCTATCTCGGCGCCGAAAAGGTAATCACCAACTACAACCTGATGGGACTGGCCAAGGCGAGCCTTGAGGCCAACGTGCGTTACATGGCCTCGACCATGGGGCCGCAGGGTGTGCGTGTAAACGCCGTCTCGGCCGGCCCGATCCGCACCCTGGCCGCCTCCGGCATCAGTAATTTCCGTAAGATGCTTGACGCCTCTGCGGCCGTTACCCCGATGCGTCGTAACGTCACCATCCAGGAGGTCGGTAATACAGCCGCCTTCCTCTGCTCCGATCTCGCCTCCGGCATCACCGGTGAGATCACCTACGTCGATGGCGGTTACAACACCATTGGCATGGCGATTGGTGAGGTTGAATAGCTACGACTTCAACACCCTAAAAGGCGGCCAGTCGGCCGCCTTTTTTATTACCCAAAACTGCTTTCACCAAGTACCTGCTCGATTAGCCATGCAGTCCGGATGGCGTGCAACGCAATCCGGGGTGATTCACCGCATCTAACAACACCCCGGATTCCACTTCGTTACATCCGGGCTACGGCCTGAGGCGAGACCTTGCTAGGCACCAGCCCAACCCCGGTACCTGTTGCACTGATCGCCACTATTTCGTCACACCCAAATAACGCAAAAAAGCAAAAAAGCAAAAAAGCAAAATCACTCTGCTGCAGATGGATGTGCGAATGTCTCGGTAAGCATGGATGCCGCACAGGGACATGCCAATGCCCCGTGAGGCAGGATGCCGGAAGAGACTCCGTTAGAGACCGCCACCCTATAAGGATTCGCGCCTACCGCGCATCACGCACCAACCGTACATAGCCGGCATTGATCTTACCGTAGACGAAATCGGTCCCACCGATGAAAGCGACGCTCCACGCGTCGAAGGCAACGCTAGCAGACGTAGAAGATGACCAGTACACACTTAAGGCAGTCTCGGGGAGTCGCTATTTTTGCGGAAGCTTGTTTTGGGCGTCCAAGCCCAAGCAAGCGGCAAATACTTAACGCGACCGTTTATGCCTACGGCGCCCCG